>DASSGE010000915.1:0-17759 GCA_035693605.1 Binatia bacterium | reverse complement strand
GACACCGGACGTGATACAACGGCGACTAGGACATCGCCAAGGCCATTTCCTGAGCCCCTCGCTAATGGAAAGTCAGTTTGGCACGCTGGAGACACCGCAAACCGCCCTCATTCTCGATGCATCATTGCCGCCAGCGGTGTTGGTCCACGAGGTCCGACAAAACTTGCGTATCTGACTTTATCTCCTGATGGCATTGCATTTTGAATCGCAGTAAATACGTGGTCGCAAGACCAGACCGACGGAATCTTGCCTTGGTCGGTGAGTCGAACGTGCCGCCAGGTGCTCCGTCAACTCCAGCGCCATTGACTTTAGTAAACCGAGGCGGGAAATTTTTGCGTGCATACCGTGCTATGGGGTGTGCATGACAACCACTGGTGTTGAATTCTGGAGGTGCTCAATGGAAAATGCTCGGCAAATCAGTCGGCGAACGTGGCTCGCCCGGGTCGCCTGGGGCAGTGTCGCGGTGTGGAGCGAGCTCAATTTTGGTTTCGGGCGCAGGGGTTGGGGTATTGCCATCGGGGACAGCGATCTCGCGCTCGGGGTCGCTCACGCTCAAAAACCGGGGGCGGCCGAAGCGCTTCGGGTTAACCTGGGTTTCGTCAACGCCTACGTTCTCGTACGCGGCAAGGAGGCCGCGGTGGTCGATACCGGCACTCCCAACAATGCGTCAAAGATCGCCGACGTGGTTCGCACCGCCGGCCTGGGTTGGGGTGCGGTGCACCACGTGATCCTAACTCACTATCACCCCGATCATATTGGCAGCGTTGGCGACGTGCTGGCGGCGGCTGCCACCGCGACGGCCTATGCCGGCGCCGCAGACATTCCGCAGATCAAGTCACCGCGGCCGCTCAAGGCGGTCGCCGATAACGACGAAGTGTTCGGTCTACGCGTCATCGCCACGCCCGGTCACACGCCGGGCCACGTATGCGTATTCGATCCGGCCGGGTCGCTGCTCATCCTGGGCGACGCCCTGAACCACATTGACAACAAGCTCGAGGGTCCCAATGCCCAATACACCGCCGACATGGCCGAGGCGCACCGGAGCGTGAAGAAGCTGGCGAAACTCCAGTTCCAGCGTGCTCTCTTCAGCCACGGCGAACCGATCGACAAGAGCGCCTCGCAGGCGATCGCCAAGCTGGCCGGCACTCTGTGATGGATTGGACAAGATCGTGCCTGCTTAGCGAGAGCTACGGCCACCGCGAGCGCCGATACGCTTCCGGTGCGTCGCCCTATCTCATGCGCCGCGATGTGTTGTATGTAGTAAAGCGCACTGGGTTGAAATCTCGGATTGATATTTACCAGGGGCGCGTCTCGCCGAGCTTGAAGATCCAGGCGCGTGACGCATCGATGTTGCGCCGGTGGATCTCGGCTGCTAGACGTCGCGGTGGTTCGTCGAGCGGCTCTTCAGCGAGATCGAAGGTGCCCCAATGGAGGCCGAGGAGCACGCGCGCGTTGAGATCGATAAACGCCTGTACCGCTTCTTCCGGTGTCAGGTGTACGGCTTTCATGATTTCTGGAGGCACGTACGCGCCGATGGCAAGGGCGGCGACGTCGAATGGACCGAGCCGCTGGCCGGCTTCTTTAAAGCCCGTGAAGTACCCGGTGTCACCCGAGAAATAAAGCCGTCGCTCGGGACTCAACACTGCCCACGACGCCCAGAGTCGTTGGTTCGCATCCGACAATGTTCGTTGGGAAAAATGCTGCGCCGGCACGCAGACAAATTTCACCGTGCGATATTCGCGCTCGTGCCACCAGTCCATCTCCTCGACCCGTGTCATTCCATTCTCGGCAAACCACGCCTTGAGACCGAGCGGGACCAAAAAAAGCGGATCGCGTGCTTCGGCAAGGCGTTTTACGGTGTTCAGATCGAGATGGTCGTAATGATCGTGCGAGATCAAGACCACGTCGATCGGCGGCAAATCTTCAAATTCGAGTCCGGGAGGGCTCAGGCGGCGCGGGCCGCTCCAAGAGACCGGACTTGCCCGTTGGCTCCACTGCGGGTCGGTTAGAATATTGAGACCATTGATTTGTACCAACAGAGTTGAGTGGCCAATCCAGGTAATGCTCGGATTCAATTTGCCGCTACGGAGGATGATGCCGTCGTTGGCGATGCGCGGCGCAATGAAGGTCCGCGGTGAGATGGAAGTCATCCACAAGCGGCGCACAACGAAGCTCCAGCGCGTCCACGTTGATGGGCGGCGAAAGTCCGGATTGGTATTGCGAAAACCGCCGGCGACATGATGCTCGGGTTGTCCGGGGATCGGCTCGTTGCCGACACCCGCACAGGCGAGGAGGAGCAAGATCAAAAAAACGATGGCATAGTAACCGCGCTGCATAGATACCGCCAGTATTGAAGCATCTCTATCAGGTGAAACGCTAATCCCAATAAAAGAAAAAGCTCAGGCGCTGGCTCTGGGCTTCTTGATTCTTACGACGCATCGCGGCCGCAGATTTCGCTGGTGAAATTTACGCCCGTACAAAAAGACAGAGGACGAACGGCTGTCGGCAGGCGCGATCAAAGCATTTCATTTCGGCAACAATTTGTGCCCGATTTTTTCGCTTGCGCGGAATGACTCCGGGCACGCTCGATAAATCAGAAAAGCGACAATTGCCGGGATTTCCGCTTGTCGTCGAATACGCAGCGGCCGTCGAGCGACGAAGAGCTCGCCTTTTCGTGCGCGATCACCGCGTCGAAGTCGGCTTGGGGTTCAAGCTCGGTCTCGACCGCGCGGACGAATGTCTCGAGCCGGCGGAAGCCGTCGAGTTTGTCTGCGCCGCCGAGCTTTGCCCTATCAAGTGACGTCCGCAGAAAATCGAGCGATGCGTCATAGGTCTTTAACGGCACTGGAAATGGATGGCTGTCTTTACCGCCATGGGCAAAGGAAAATCGCGCCGGATCTGAGAAGCGGCTCGCGGCGCCGTGCACCACTTCGGCGATCAAAGCCAGCGACTGCAGCGTGCGCGGGCCGAGACCTTCGAGCAGCAGCAGCTCGGCGAATTGCCGTAAATCGCGGTCATAGGCGACGGCAAGGACCGCGCCCAAACGTTTGAGATCGATGTTCTGCGCGTGCACCTCGTGATGATCCGGCATGCGCAGGTGACGCACAGCGGTTAGAGTCCTCTCGGGCTTCTCGCGAGCGATTTCCAAAAGCGCGCTTTGCGCGGCTTTTGCCTGACCATCGACGAGATTCATTATCACACCTTGGTTCTCGCCGACAATGCCAGTGTGCGGTTCGGCAACGAAGTCTTTGACCGTGGCGGAGTGCCAGTGGTAACGGCGCGCCATACTGCTGCGATCGTTCAAACCCTGCTGTACGACGGCCCATTCTCCATTCGCAGCCAGGGCAAAACTATGCAGATAGATCTGAAAGCCGTCGGCAATGGCATTGTTATCGACGCGCGCGGTCAGGCGGCTGGCGCGGACCAAGGCTTCGCCGTCGAAGCCGCGCCGGTCGGCAATCGCACGCAGTTCCTGCGGCGTGTTGCGCGAGAATCGGCCGCGGCCGCCGCAGATGTAAACGCCGAGCTCATCGGCACGCGGCCCGAGTCCGCGCTTGAGCGCGCCCATGACCGATGTCGTGATTCCCGAGGAGTGCCAGTCCATGCCCATCACCGCGCCCAGAGCTTGAAACCAAAAGGGATCGCTCAGCCGCGACAGGAAAGCGGAGGAACCGTAATGATAGATGATCGCTTCGGTGATCGCAGTGCCGAGCTTGGTCATGCGTTCAGCGAGCCATTGCGGCACGCGGCCACCGTGCAGAGGCAGATCTGCGGTTCCGGAGCGTTTCATATCGTGATTCTACGGTATCTCGTCAGGCAACCAAATCAATCGGCGCGAACGCACAGGATTTTCTCTTGTTCTACCTATCGCTTGGACGCTAGCGCCGGGCTCGGAATACCGTAGAGAATAGGAAGGTGACGCGGACGTGTTTTCTTCACCAACTTCGTTTACCGTGTCGGCAGATTCGTTCATGATGTCGAGCACGGCGAAATGCTTTCTATCCAGGAGCGCTACTTGCGCACGCGCATGCCGCGCTGCGCGTCCCACTGGAGAATCTTTTCGCTCTTGGGCAGGGGCGCTTCGGCAACTTCGCCGACGGACACGCCGTACTTCCAATTCGCCGGGCAGATGGCGACGAAACGAGCATAGCCGCCCAGCCCGCCGGCAAATTTGGCATAACCGATCGTGATCAGACACCCCTTCTGCGGCACTTGATCGAGATTGGCCACGCCCTCGGCTTGCGTGTAGCCGTGGTGCAATAACCAGTGTTCGCCCTCGAGGTTCGGCGTGGTGTCGGTGTCGAGCGGCTCGTGACCGTGAAACAGGATGTGCCGTTCCTCGTGGAGAAATTTGAGCGCACCCAAGGACACGCCAGGAAAGGTTTTCTCGCCGGCCAGCGTTGGATCGGGCCACTTCTTCGACCAATCCGACCGCACCATCACCACCGAGCCGGGCGGAACCTTGCCGTTGCGGCGCTCCCAAATCTCGATGTCGGCGCGCTGAAGATGGTAGCCAGGGTCTTTGGCCACCTGATCGACGATCGAAATCACCGCCAATGGCCGCAGCGCATAGGTCGCCGGCAACTCATCGATTGCCGGGTACTCGGGCGCCCAGTGCGCCGGCGGATCGAGCTGCGTGCCGTACTGATCGGTCGGCAAGTCATAGCGCGTGGCTTCGAAACCGTCTTTCCTATAGGTATAAGGTTGCTTGCTTTGCGGATTGGCCGCGGCAGCAAACTTTGCCTGCGCGAAGCCTTTCCATACCGGGATCGACGGCGTAATCGTGTGCGTCAAGTCGATGTATTTGGCGCCTTTGAGAGAATCGTCGTAGAGCTGCCAGAGATCACGCTGCGTCGATGACGCCAATTCTGCAGCCGTCTTTGATTCCGGTGAAGAGGAAACTTTCGGTTCACAACCGGCAAGAAAAAACATCAACCCGAATAAAATAACGCAAGGCAATGATTTACCCGTCATGGTCGCCTCACTGAGAATTTTCGCTCCAATTATCGACACGGCGATGTCCCAGACTAGCGCAACTAACCAGCTCACGTCTATTATGGCCGCAACGCGATCCTCTTTTACCTGGCGAGCAAGCGGCGAAATCGACTTACGCTGGTTTCTAATTATTTAAAATAAACCGACAAGCTTTTCACAATGGTCCGCCGGCGGGGTTATAAGAGACATATGGCGCCCGAGCAGTTGCCGATACCACTGCCGTTCGAGCAGATCATGCAACGTCATGAACGCGAGATCATGCTCTATCTGCTGCGCGTCTCAGGCAACGGCGCGGACGCCGCCGACTTGTTTCAGGAAACCTGGCTACGCGCCTATCGAGCGTATCCTCGCCTCGAGCCCCGGAGTGATGTCAGGCCGTGGTTGTACGCGATCGCGGTCAATCTGTGCCGCAATAGGTCACGTGACGGCGTGCGTCGAGGGCGTGCACTCGCCGCCGTTGCCGCGCAAAATCCGCCGGCGCATAGGGTTGCCAAAGGCCATCGTGGGTTTAATGAAAACGCAGGTTACGCAGCCGTGCGTCTGCGCGAGTTGCTCGCTTCACTGCCGCCGAAACAACGCGAAGCGCTGTATTTGCGCTGCTTTGCCGGTCTGAATTTCGCGCAGATAGCCGCCGCGATGGATTGCTCGGAACAAAGCGCGCGGGGGAATCTTTCCCAGGCGATGAGAAAAATCAAATCGATGTGGTGACAGTTATGGAAATCGCAAAACTAATCGGCTCGCTCGGCGGAGAATTCGCAGAGCAGGGAATCGACGCCTTGCTGCGCCACTCTCGCCTTAGGGTCGATCATGCGCTGAAACAGCTTCAGCGCCCGGACGCCGCGGTGGGCGTCGTCAAATCACCGTTGGGCGATCTGCTCGTGGCCATGACCCGCCATGGCATCGTGCTCAATCATTATTTACTCGACGATAGAGACCTCGCATCTGTGATTTCGCAACTTCGGTTAAAAATGGATCTCGTCCAAGACTCTCGCGCGATCAAAGTAGTCGGCGACGAAATTCGCCGCTATCTCCGCGGAGAGGGGACCGCGCTGCGCCAAAGGATCGACTTGACCTTGGCGGCCAGTCCATTTCAAAAGAAAGTCTTGGAGAGGCTGCAGGAAGTGCCGCGCGGCGCCGTGATCAGCTATCAGGCTTTGGGCGCCGCTGCCGGAGCGCCCAAGGGAGCGAGGGCGGTGGGCAATGCCATGCACAACAACCCGGTGCCGATCTACGTACCCTGTCACCGTGTGATCGCCGCGGGTGGCCGCATTGGAGGATACGGCGGCGGCATCCCGCGCAAGCTGCAACTGTTGCGCAGCGAAGGTTTTGCGCTGGCGGACGAGGCCGTGCGCCTTCCCGGCGACTTGGTCTGGGGCCAAACACGAACGAAAATTTACTGCCGTAATGATTGCCGGACCGCCGCGCGCGTCGACCGGTCGCGCATCCTGTTTTTCGCCAACGCCAGAGAGGCGAGACAAGCGGGCATGCGTCCGTGCAAAATTTGCCAGACAGCGTAGGGATTGTCTTTGAGATTGCACCCCACACGGCGGCCAAAGCGCATCCAAATGGGCGATCTGGTCGGCAGCGAGATCAAGCTGCCGTTTAAATCACCCTACGATTGGCAGAGCATCTTCCGTTTCTATCAGACTCATTCTATTACAGGCCTCGAACGAGTCACCGAAGATTCATTTGCGCGCGTGTTTCGCATCGATAACGTCATCGGCTTTGTCAGCGTTGCCGCGACGAGCGGCGCGCCGCATTTCACAGTCCGCATCGCACCCGACGATCCCGAGATAACATTCGCCATCGTCGGGCGAGTAAGAAAAATGTTCGATTTGGATTGTGATCCCGTGGTGATCGAGAAAAGCTTTAAGCGAATTCCTCTGCTCGCAAATCTGTGCCGTCGTCATCCAGGCTTGCGACTGCCGCGCGGATGGGATCCGTTTGAAACGGCAATCTGTTCGATCCTCGGGCAGTTGGTTTCAGCGCCGCAACGAGCCAATCTCATCGGCCAACTAGTGCAGAACTATGGAATGCCAATCGCGCATCCATGGTCGGGAGAAATCACCCGCTTATTTCCCGCAGCCGAAGTCTTGGCCAACACCGACCTGAGCGCGGTCAAAACCACCGTCGCGCGGCGGGAAGCGATCCGTGAATTTAGCCGGCGCGTGCTCGCCGGCGCGATTTCGCTTTCCGAAGATCAAGATGCCGCGGCGTTTCGCCAGGCGCTGCTCGACATAAAAGGTCTGGGACCGTGGTCGGCTGAATATATCAGTCTGCGGGCCATCGGTGACACCGATGCGTTTCCCAGGACTGATTTAATTCTTCGGCGCGTTCTCGGCCTTCATCCAAAGCTGAATTTGGCATTGATCAAGCCTTGGCGCTCCTATGGGGCGATTTATCTCTGGAAGGAGTTCGCGCAAAGTCTGTCCAAAAGCAACAAGGAAAAAAACCATGACGCTCTGCTACAAAGAAATCGCATCGCCGGTCGGCAAGCTCAAATTGGTCGCAAGCGCCAGCGCCCTGGTCGCGGTGCTCTGGGAACGCGAGCGGCCAAACCGAGTAAAGCTTGATGCTGCGAGGTTGACGCCGCAGCAGCCGATCCTGCTGGAGACCGAGCGCCAGCTGGCGCAATATTTCGCTGGCGCAAGGACCCCGTTTGATCTTCCGCTCGATCCCTCGGGCAGTGAGTTTCAGAAAAAAGTCTGGCAGGCCTTGAGAGCGATACCCTTCGGTCAAACCAGGAGCTATCTCGATGTCGCTAAAGCCGTCGGATCATCCAATGCCGCGCGCGCCGTGGGCGCCGCCAACGGCAAGAATCCACTATCTATTATCGTGCCGTGTCACCGAGTCGTCGGCGCAAACGGTGCGCTTACCGGCTTTGCCGGTGGGCTTGATACCAAAGCCGCGCTTCTGGCCCACGAAGCCCGTCCGATCCAGTCGATGAATACCTGAAAAACTCATGCGAAGTGCTTATCGGCGAAACGGGTTCCATGATGACAATGGGCGCATCGATCGCTGCCGCTCAGTTCGGTTCGCTCCGTGAAGTTTTCTTGCGAAAGTTTCCGACCTCTGGCAGTTAATAACCTCGCAGCGTCCCATCGGGGGTTCTGACCACATGATTGAGCGGCGCGCCTGACAGATAGCGGCGCGTGTTGTCGCGGATAAGATCGCTCATCCGCCGCCACAATTGCCGTCCGCCCTGACCGCCGACATGCGGCGTGATCAGCACGTTGGGGAGATCCCACAGCGGGCTGGTTGCAGGCAACGGTTCCTCGGCTAGGGCGTCGAGTCCGGCCCCCATGAGGCGGCCGTCGGCGAGGGCGCGCGCCAGTGCCGCTTCGTCCACTACCTTGCCGCGCGAAATGTTCACCAGGATGGCCGTCTCTTGCATGAGCGCGATCCGTTCGGCGCTGAGAAATCCCCTGGTCCCGTTGTCGAGCGGCATCGCCACCATAACCACATCGGCGCTGGGCAGGACTTCGTCGACTTGTTCCCGGCGCACGACGCGATCGATCTCTGGCACTGCCGGCGCAGGCGAGCGAGTGACGCAGATCACCTCCATATCGAACGCCTTGGCCTTGCGCGCGATGTCCTGACCGATGTGGCCCATACCGAGGATCACCATGCGCGCGCCGTCGGGGTCGATGATGTGCGAAGACATGGAGTGCCGCGCCCACTCGCGCCGTTCGCGCAGTCGCTCGAAGCGGGGAAAGCCGCGCATCACGCCCAGCATCAAGGCAATCGCGTGGCTCGCTAGCACGCGCTGGCTGACATCGCCCGCGTTGGTGACCCAGACGCCGTCAGGCAGCCCCGCCCTCAGTCCGATCTCGACACCGACGGTAGTGAACTGAATCCACTTGAGAGCGCGCCCGTTGTCGCGCACCAGGCGGGCGAATTCTGGGGTGAAGGCAGAATTGTAAACGTGGAAAATCTCGGCGCCGTCGAGTGCAGCGGCTAGAGATTCAAAGTTATCAGCCTTGGCCGCTTCGACCTCGGGAAATTCGCGCAGGAACGCTTCGTCGACCACATCACTGGCGGCGTGCACGAACTGGGCAATGCGAACTGTCATAGTGATGATACTCCGTGGCCACGGCACGATGGCATGACCGGTCACTAAATAGAAAATTTAAATCCCTTTATCTTTCACGGGAGGTATTTGGCCAGCAATCATTGCTGGGTAGTTTGGAAACTATTTCCGCCACCATTCTAACGTAATTTCTCCAGCTGTTTGAGCCTGTGGCTCACCGTTGCGTAATGAACTGGCAAATGCCTGGCGATCTCGTACAAGCGATCGGGGGGCTCTTTTGCACCCCATGGCTGCCGATCTGCGCGGGATTGACCACAATGTAACGGCACAGCTGCAACCGAAGGACTCCTTCTCCATTGAAATTCTCTTGTAACGCTTTTGACCTTCTGGATATAAGCCCAGTACCGTCTGAATTCTATAGCGTACTTTATCCGCAAAATATTTTTTCCAGTTGAATGGTCATTGCCGCATTACGCGTCTCTTTTCCCGGCGGACTGAGCTTGCCTATGTGGAGCTGTGGACATTTAAAGTGTCTTGCAGTAGAAGCAGGCTCGCTAGACACGGATCTAGACCCAATTGACACCCGACACTGGAGGTTAACATCATGAAACTAGCGTCGATTTTCCTGCTCCTGGGTATGGCGACCGCCGTCCATGCGGCACCCGGAGATCTCGATACCACGTTCAGTGGCGACGGCAAGGTCGTCGAAACCGGCCTCGCGTCTTCGTTTGCGAACGCCGTGGCGATTCAAACCAACGACAGAATTGTGGTCGTCGGCAGTTCGAACGGCGATTTTGCCGTCGCGCGCTATAATCGCAACGGCACTCTCGACACCACATTTAGCGCAGATGGCATTGTTATCACCGATTTAGGCGGCAGCGGCTCGGATTCGGCCAATGCCGTGGCGATTCAAAGCGACGGCAAGATCGTGGTTGCAGGTCAAGCAGGCCTAGCGAACAATGCCAGGGTCGGGGTGGCCCGTTATAATCCCGACGGTAGTCTCGACAACACCTTCAATGGCACCGGCACGCTGATCTTCGACTTTGTCGGCACCGCCGGCGGCGCAGCCAACGGTGTCGCCCTCCAGGCCGATGGCAAGATCGTGGTCGTCGGTAGCAGCGGCGTTGATTTTGCGGTGGCGCGCATCAATACCAATGGTACGCTCGACACCACCTTCGGCGGTAGTCCGGGCAGCGGGATCATCACCAGGGACTTCGGCAGCAGTAACGAAGGCGCAACGGCGGTGGCAATCCTGCCCGACGGCCGAATCGTAGTTGCCGGATTTACAACCAGCGCCGGCCGCGGAGTCTTCGCTTTCGATTACATTTCGACAGGCGGTTTTCCGCAATTCGTCGGACCGGAGGTGGACGGCACGGGTGCGCCGATCAACGGCGCCAAACACACCTCGTTTGGCGGCGGCATCGACGCGAAGCCGACGAGCATCGCGATCCAGCCGGACGGCAAGGTGGTTTTGGTTGGCGATGCCACCTTCACCACCGGCATACCCGGCAGTGTCGATCGTTTTATGGTAATCGCTCGCTATAACACCGATGGAACCATGGATACGACGTTCGATGGCGACGGCTTGCGCGGCGTCGACTTCGGTACGTTTTCTTTCGCTTCCGGCGTGGCGCTGCAACCCGACGGTAAAATCGTCGCGGTCGGGCACGTGGAAGAAAGTTTGAACGGCGTTGTGAACACGAAATTCGCCGTGGCGCGATTCAACGCCAATGGATCACTCGATGCGACGTTCAGCGGCGATGGTCGACTGACCACCGATTTCAGCGCCACTACGCGCGATTCTGCCAAAGCCGTAGCCATACAAAAAATCGACGGCCGCATCGTTGCCGTGGGATCATCGAACAGCCGCTTCGCTCTGGCGCGCTACCACGGATTCTCCTGTAACGGCGCCAACGTCACGATCTTAGGAACCAACGGCCCTGACTTTATCAATGGCACGGAAAAGCCGGATATCATTCATGGGTTAGGAGGCAACGACTTTATCGACGGCAAAGGCGGCAACGACACCATCTGCGGCGGCGGCGGTAACGACACTCTGATCGGCGGCGCAGGTAACGACACACTACTTACCGCCGGGCCGGGCACGACAACTCTCAACGGAAGCGACGGCACCGATGTCTGCGTTGGCAGCAACGTAGGCGTGACCATCGATCCACTCGATACTTTTATTTCGTGTGAGACCATCAATACCGGCACGGCCGGAGTTTCCGGCGAATGGCTCGCCGTCGAGGAACTGTGCAACCGCTCGCAAAAAGTTCCGCAATGCCGGCTCCACGGAACATTGCGGGTCTTCAATCCCGGCAACGAGACCACCGCCGTGGCGTCCCAGGTCGCCTTTTTCCTGTCCGAGGACAACGCCTTGGATGAAAGCGACGCGTTCCTTACCAGCGAAAAAGTGAAAGCTCTCGAGGCGGGCGCGGAAACCATCGTCAGGGTTAATCTCAAACTGCCCGACGGCGCGAACGCAGCCGGATCTTTCATCATCGCGGTCGTCGATTTCTATGATGACGTTGCCGAGCGCAACGAAACGAACAACATCGCGGTGTCCCCCGCGATTTTATCGGGTCCGGATCGCCGGGCTAGCAGATAGACGAGGTGAGCGTATATTCAAACATGCGAAGTCGGCGCTAGCTTGACAGAGATTAAAGCGGAATCTATCTCGTTTTTTACCTAGCGAATGCAACGCGTAGCACCCGACGTCAAGGACATTACCGAGCAAGAGATCACCGGTACCGGCCAGTGGCATCAGACGTTCACGCTCTTCATGGCCGGCGATCCGGTGACCGAGCAGCCGTTCGATCGCACCGGGACCAAGCTCGATCTCGCCGATCCGCAGGTGCGGATCGACCTCTGGAAAACGCTGAGGGACAACCGTTTCGGTGATTGAGCGATTTCGCCAAGCACGGCACGAGCGCGCGGCGATGATATTTGCGCGTTCAATGATCGCGGCAAGGTTTAAGGACCCTGCAGTTAGTCAAAATTAGTCAACTCCGACACGCGGTGCCATAGTCGCTGGAAGGCTTGTAAGCGTCTTTTCGTCGATATCCTCTCGCGAATTTTCCAGCTGTTTGAGCCTGCGCTCAAGGTCACTGCAGCCAGAACTCATCGCGCGCGGGTCGAGTCCACGGAACAACCCGCACGGTCGTATGCGGCGAGCCTAACACTCGTGGATTGTCCACAGCGTCGCTGCGACGAGATTTCAGCTGCACCTGGCAAGGGAAATTTTCGACCCGCACTCAACCGTTGGTTTTGCCACGGAAGATTCAACGGGTCAGCGTGTCGAGTGCCGGCCTGCATCTGGGAACCTGCATGCCGAAATGAGTTATTTAGCCTGTAGCCGAGGTGTCGATCAGTAGCCAGCCCTCGACGTTTGGATCTCGAACCAGCAGCAGAGCGGAGATTGATTTGATAACGACTCCAGACGGATGCGTCGTTGTCGAAAGGTTTGGGAATGGTGTGCGCGATAATCTGTCTATCGCGTCCAGGAGATCGGGATGAATAAGTATACGGTAACGTAACCAGTCGATGTCACTGGCAATTGTTGTTTTGACTTCCTTATGCCGTTGGATCAGGGCATCTAATTCGATCTTGGCGATTTCGTCGGGGATTTTCATATACTTAAACCCTGAAGATGCCCAAAGGCGTTTACCAATTTAAAAGCGATCGACTTCGAGTGGGAGCGTCCACAAATTTAGGAAACCTGTGCCTTCGCTTGTCTCATAACTGGCACTCGATAGCGGGCGAATAAAACCAACCAACTTTGTCCACTTCCCGCAGAGGTTTTCGGCTGGCCGCGGTTAACTTTATATTCACCGTTGGTCGGAAGGCGATGCGTCATTGCACGGCGGCGCCGGAAGGCGCGGCGGCAGCGTTACGCAGGAGTTCTGCCTTGGCAATCATCCAGCGGCCTTGCTGTTTCCGGTGGCTGAAGACGAAGGCCCCCTCAGGCGATCTTTCAAATCCCAAAACTTTTACACCTTCGAGTCGATATTTCCCCTTCACCAGAGCGGTATCTTTGCCCTCCAGCGAAACCGATTCGACAGCGTGACTTAATACACTGTCCTTCAGTTTTCCGTTCCACTCTGCAAGCAGACGTTCGCGAATGGCAGCACGCGTGCGCGCGACTTTGCCGGTCGGCATAACCAAAACAGCGTCGGGAAGAAAATATTCTGCAATCACGTCCGCGTCCTGTTTATTCCACGCCAACACGAGCGCATCGACCGCCTTCGAAACCAATTTGCGATTGTCAGCGTCAGGAGCAGCGGCGCCTTTCACCGACAGCGGAGTCGCAAGAAAAACCCCTAGAACAACGAACTGCAGCCAACCGAATGGTAGTATTTCTAGCGCATGTTTGACCATCGGTGAGAAGAGCAAAGCAATACAAATGCCACCTGTCGAGTATTAAGGCAGCTAGCGGCCCTAATTGAAAAAACTGTTTTTGAAACACATGTTCCTTGCGACGAGTCATTTACGAGGCCGCCTGCTACTCCTCGGGTGGAGCGAGCCGCGTGCTGTCAGTTACCGCGCCGTAAATTAGCGGACGCGAAACTAGCCAACCCAGGCAATTTGACATGCGGCCGCTTTCTGCCGCAGAACTCTTGCACGTAGGTTTGAACCGAGCGAAACATTTGAACGGCTTGAAGATTTTGAACGAGCCTCAGCAAAGTAATGGTCAATAAGTTCGACACGATCGTATGCGGCCTCGGCGCCATGGGAAGCGCCGCGCTTTACCAACTGGCGAAACGGGGCAACAAGGTGCTTGGCCTCGATCGGTTTTCCCCGCCACATGATAACGGCTCGTCCCACGGCGAGAGTCGGATCATCCGCCAGGCGATCGGCGAAGGCGAGGAATATGTACCTCTGGCCTTGCGCTCCTATGAATTGTGGCGCGAGATCGAAAATGAAACCGGCAAGAAGCTCCTGACGATCACCGGTGGCCTGACCCTGCAGAGTCAACGCAGCGAGGCAGTCATGCACGGCCGGCGTGATTTTCTAGATGAAGCGATCCGCTCTGCCGAGAAGTTTGATATCCGTCATGAAAAATTCGACACCGCAGACATAAGAAAACTCTTTCCGCAGTTCGCCGTCACCGAAGAGCGTGCTTACTTCGAATATGAAACGGGATTTTTACGGCCCGAGCTTTGTATCGAGGCCCAGCTTCAGCTCGCGCGCAAGCACGGCGCAGCCGTTCAAACCGACGAGACCGTTGTCTCGATCGAACGTTGCGCCGATTCCGGAGTGACGGTTAATAGCAGCCGCGGTACTTACGCCGCCGCGAAGGTGATCGTCACCGCCGGACCTTGGATCGCCCGTTTCTTGCCGCCGGCATATGCCGATTTATTCATAGTGTACCGCCAAGTCATGTGCTGGTTCGACATCAGGGAAGATTGCCGCTCGGAGTTTGCCCCGCCGGCCTTCCCGATTTTCATTTGGATCTTTGCGCAAGGCAGCGGGTTTGGTTTTTATGGGTTTCCGACACTCGACGGCAAAACCATCAAGGTCGCGACCGAACAATTCACGGCGATCGCCGATCCGGAGCGCGTGCAGCGGGCGATTAGCATCGAAGAACAGCAGTCCATGCATAAGGATCATGTCCAAGGACGCTTGCCAGCAATTTCCGATCGCTGCCGAGCCGCAGCAAGCTGTCTGTACACCGTGACGCCCGATTCGAAGTTCGTCATCGACGTTCACCCGGATAACGATCGCATCATCATCGCATCGCCGTGTTCAGGCCATGGATTCAAGCACTCAGCGGCGATCGGCGAAGCGCTGGCGGAGCGAGTCATCGACGGCAAAAGCAAGATCGATATGAGCAGTTTCAGCCTGAAGAGATTTAAAGACCTGAACCAATAAGCTCATTTGTCGAGTCAGAAAAGCGAATTCGAGACGTGACCGCATGATTGTCCTCTAAATATCGAAAGAAAAGAATGCGACCATGCGTGCTTCGCGTTTGACACGACTATGTGACTCGGCTAGCGTCCGTGCAAACCAGCCCGTGATGGTTGTGCCGCCGCGGCAAATTTACAATTTCGAGAGGAACGCAGATGTCAATGATCACCAAAAGATTGAACTGGAGTGTCCTTTTGCTATGCGCAGCCCTGGTCGGCTTCAGTTGCCAAGCTGTAGAATATACCGGTCGTTCTCAAGTGAACCTCGTATCTGAGGGTGATGAAAAGAAGTTGGGCGTTGACGCGTACGATGACATTCTCAAGAAAACTCCTCTTTCCAAAAACCAGGCCTGGCAAGCGCAGTTGAAGCGCGTCGGTCAGAGGATTTCCGCCGCGGCGGCGAAACCCGAATATGAATGGGCGTTCAATGTTTTGGCCGGCAAGGACGTCAATGCCTTCTGTCTCCCCGGCGGCAAAGTCGCGTTTTGGGAGGGTATCATGCCGGTTGCCCAGGACGATGCGGGTGTCGCCGTGGTTATGGGGCACGAGGTGGCCCATGCGCTGGCGCGCCACGGCGCGGAACGTATGAGCCAGAGCATGGGCGCTCAGATAGTGGGGCAGGTTCTCGGCGCCGGCGTAGGTATGGTGAATCCAGCGTACACCGAGGCTTTTTCTCAGGCGTACGGACTCGGCGTCAACGTTGCCGTGATTCTTCCCTGGGGCCGAGCCCAAGAATCCGAGGCCGACCAAATTGGTCTGATCTTGATGGCGAAGGCTGGCTATGACCCGTCAGCAGCGGTGGGATTCTGGGAACGTATGGCCAAGGTCAAACAGGGCGGCAGCCCGCCCGAGTTTTTGTCGACGCATCCAAGCGATGACACCCGCATCGCGCAAATCAAGCAGTGGCTGCCTGAAGCCATGAAATATTACAACAAAAAATAACTGCGTGCTTGCGGGAAAGTTTTTTGACTCGGTGAATTACCCGGCGGCATGTCGATCAGCCGTAACATCTTTTTACCGCCAATTCCTGACCCGAGCTGACCGCTTGGAATTTGTCCCAAAAGGCCTCGTCGACTTTTTTCCAAGTCGGACTCTGACGCACACCGCGGTAGCGCCCCAGTGCACCGGGTCCGCCATTATAAGCTGAGTAAGTTGCCCGCGCTAAATTGCCGTTAGGCTGCTCCATTTCTTTTTTGCGCAGCGCGTAGCGAGTCAGATAATGGTGTAAGATCTCGGCGCCGGCGTTGCCGTTATAGCGGATGTCCCCAGTCAAACCTTTGATGTCGTAGAGGCTGCGCCAGGTGAGGCGATTGACTTGCATAATCCCGACATCACCGGTTGCCGAAGCGAGCGGCGCCAGTTTTGTGCCTTTCTTGATGAACTGCCGCCAGCAGCTTTCCTGCCATCCGGTAGTAAAAAGAATCTGCCGATAGAGCTGTTGGTGCTCCGGCGTTAGCTGAGACTTGGCCAGCACCCTGTCGCTAGTCTCTAGCAGCATCTTCTGCACTTCCAGGAGGTAGTCTTGCACTTCTTTCGCTTCCTGGGTTTCCGGCACCCATTCGTTCAAACGGTCGAAATCCGCGTCTGCGGCGTAGGCCGGACGAGGCAGCAGTGACTTCGCCGCCGCGAATGCCCGGTCGCGCAACCGCTGCAGTCGTCCCTGCTCCAACAAAGACGAGGGCCGCGGTTCCGGCAGCGCGCCGCCGAAACCAAGAAAATTGCGCAAGCTCGAATCGATATCCAGGGTGTAAGCCAAGGGATCGACATTGCCGGTCCCGAGCAGGCGCGCTGCTCCTCTCAGAGTATCCGGTGTGATCCGGAAAAATCCCAACTGGCGGCCGAATCCCGACAACGATTTAAGGCCGTCCATGGCGGTTGCGAAACCGGTGACTTGACTGGCGCTCTGCTGCGACATTCCAGGAACGGATTGTTTGAGGATGGGCGATAACCGATCCCAGGTACTGGCAAATAGCTGCGGCACCGGATCGGAGGTCCCGGCGCCAAGCAACTGGGCGAGCTGATAACGCGAATCGAGGAAAACATCGCCAACCTGCTCTTGCTGTTCCGGACGTAACTCCTGCGCCAATTTTTTTACCGCATTGGTCAAAAACGAATCCCACTGCTGCCAATCGGCGCCGGCGGCGGTTGGCAAGCCCAGCGCCGCGAGTCGCGTGTCGGGCGGTTTCGGCGCTTCGATTGCATATAAGTAGGTCGCAAAAAAAATGGCGATCACCATTCCCAGACCGGCTCGGGCGTAGTCGGCGCGAGTGGAATTGGTGCGTGAAAGAATCGACATAACCTAATAACTCTTGGAGCGGCGATCAAACTACACTTACCAATGGCCTTATAGGCAGCGCCTAAAGGAAAGTCAATAAATCTCGCTCCCCTGAAAAATCTCAGAGCGGCAAGCAGGAGCCGTTGACTTTTTTTCTCGGACAAAAAAAGATGCTGGGTCAGATGGACCAACCGGCAGTATCGCTTTGCCGTTTTTTTCCACGAACATTTCGCAATTTTTCTCTCGTGTTCCGATATCCCACCGACTCGCGCACGGAAGGCTTTATGCGCCGATCATTTTGACGACGGTAACTCGCGCAACAGCGGCCCGAGTTCAACTGTCCTGAGCGCGCTTATCGCTGCTTCCCAACGCCCCTCGGCACACAGGCCCTGCATACCCGCGTCCTCGTATGCTTGAAGCGCCGCGTCGACAAATGTGCGTCTAATTTGTTTGGCGAGATCATCCAGTTCCATATAGATATAGTAACTCCCGCAGAACAAGTTCTAAAGCAGCGCAGTTGACCCTGTGCAGCGGGCGTCATCGGCACACC
>DASSGE010000914.1:0-8129 GCA_035693605.1 Binatia bacterium | reverse complement strand
CGCTCTTCGACTTCAAGGGTAAAAAAAATATTTCCCGACTTGAAGAACTTGCTCGGCGGCGATTTCAATTGCGGCGCGAGGCGCGCGGCGAATTTTTCGTAGTCTTCTTCCATGCGGTCCATCATGAACGGCACCCAGCCGGCGCCGGCTTCAAGATAAGCCACGCGCAGTTTGGGAAATTCTTGAAACACGCCCTGGAACATCATGTTGGTGATATGGAGAAACAGACCGACCGGATGTTCCAACATATGCGCTTCAAGAAAACTGGCGACGCGGTCGAGGCCGAGATTCTGGCTGACGCCGCCGTGGATCGTCAGCGGCACGTCGAGCCGTTGGGCTTCGTCGTAAATCTCGTGAAACACCGGCGAGCCGTAGAGCGGCGTGCGATTATTCGTTGCCGACGGCAACAGGCCGGCGACGAAACCAAGATCTTTGACGCAGCGGCGCAGTTCGGCGGCGGCGGCCTTGGGATCTTGCGGTGCCAACAGGGCGACTCCTTTCAAGCGCGGCGACTGGGTCATGAAACGATCGTAGAGCCAGTCGTTGTAACCCTGTGCCAGCGCCGAAGCCCAAGCGGGAAGTTGGATCATGCCCAGAGCCAATGCCGAGGTTGGATAGAGCACAGCCATGTCGATGCCATGCTCGTTTTGAAATTTGATCCAGCGTTCGGCGTCGGGATCTTCGCGCTTGCCTTTGCGCGCCAAGCCGCGCTGCCAGCCGTCGGCGTCGAACATCGGCCAGGTAGAGTGCCAATTCATCTCGGCAAAGTTGCCTTTGATGTGGGCGAAGATATCTTTGTGGTCTTCCATGATATGGCCGTCGGCGTCGATGATGAATTCTGCCATTGTTCCTCCGAAGGTGTTGGCTGATTTTGTAAGACGAGATTTCTCCCTGCGCTCGAAATGACAGCGTCTCGAGGGTTGTCATTTCGAGTGAGCGTAGCGCGGGAGAAACTCTGTGGGTTTTCAGTTGTCTCCCAAGCGCTTGAGATCGGCGAGCTCTATTGGAAGAAAATCTTCTGGTATTCCTTCTTCTTGGTCTCGTAGTCCTCTTTGGTGAACTGGTACATTTGCACGAACTTGATTTTGTCGGCGTCCGGGAGCGGCGGGTAGACGCCTTTGCGATTGACGAATTCACCAGTGTCGGCCTGGATTTTCATGCTTTCTTCGTCAAGAAAGAAGTCGATAAACGCTTTTGCGGCGGCGGGTCGGGACGGTTTCGCGCCGATGTTGATGTACTGGCCGTCGCCCAACATGTTGTAGTCGCGGATGTAGTCGAGATTGGCGCCTTGCTTGTTGTAGGTCAAAACGAAGCGCGCGAAGGTGATGCCGATGGGCACTTCGCCGCTGCCGACCTTGTCGGCCGCAGGAACGATCGACTCGGCGAAAACCGGTTTGGCGGCAGCAAGGTCGCGGATGAATTTTTCGACGCGCTGCTTCGGCATGATTTTGTCCAAGCTCGAGAGCCACTGCGTTGTCAGGGTATGTCCGGTGGGATGCGGCATGACCAGTTTGCCGCGATATTCCGGCTTGACGATGTCTTCGAGGGTCTTGGGATATTCGCCGGCCTTGAGCATCGCCTTGTTATAAATCACCCCGTACATGATGTTGCGATAGCGCGCGCCGAGCACAGGATCGATGGCTTCCTTGGCGAAGGCTTTGAGCGAGGGCGAGTCGTACTTGCCAATGGCGCCTTCGTTGGCCATCAGACGCATGTGATCGCCGGTGATGGCGACCAAGTCGAAGCCTGGTTTGCCGACTCGATGTTCACTCAGGACGCGGTCGAGAACTTCCGTGGAACCCCCGCGCCAGTATTCCATCTGAATGCCGGTTTTTTTCTCGAAGGCGGCTTTCAGGGCGTCGGCGGTGAAGGTTTCCATCGACGTGTAGACGATGACTTTGCCGCCTTCCTTTTTCGCCGCGGCGACGGCTTGCGTCGATTGGGCGAAAATCTCTTGACCGTGGGCGAGCAATAGACCCGTAATCAGTAACGCTAAAAAGTTTCCCATGAGACGGATTCCTTTCGCTCTTGTCGCAGTTTGAAAAAACGTGCTCTCGATAGGAGTTTTATAGGGTACGACTTGTGTTGGAGTCAAGGCGCAGAAGGCGAAGAGACGAGGCGCGTTAGGCATAAGGAAAACCGAAAAGACTAACGGCGAGTCATTTTTATAAAATTAGGAATGATTAGCCGCGCGCTATTTGCCGCACGCCGAACCGCGTTAAGTAGATTTGCTAAACCGGTTAGGTATTATTTTGCTCCGAGTTTTTTGAAGAAGCCTTCGCGTTCCAGTTCATCGAGCGTACTTTCGTCGAGATACTTGGCCAGATTCATATCCACTTTGGCCGCGGGATTGCGCTGGGCGATGATCTCCAAGGTGTTGCGCAAGCCCTCATGGGAGACCCGGGTGGGAAAGGCGAAGCTTTTGGCGAAGTATTGATACGTTTCTTCGCTGGCCTTGGGGTTTTTGTAGCGCAGCCGTTTGCCGAGCACGGCGAGACCTCTGTCTTTGTTGTTCATGAACTGATAAACGCCTTCGGCATAGGCTTGCTGGAAGCGCTTCACAGTATCGCGATTTTTCTCCGCCCAACTGCGGCGCGCGACCATGACGTTCATCGGAAACGACGAGCCTTTGACGTCGCTCATCTTGGCAAGTTCTTGGTGGCCCAAGCGCAGCGCTTCGTTGATATCGGGGTAGGAAAGCATGGTGCCGTCGATCGCCTTGGCCGAGAGCGCGATGATTCGTGCAGCCGAATCGCCCGCAGGAAAGATCGTCACCGACTGGCGCGGCACGTTCCATGCCTTCAGGGCGAGAAACGTCGCGGTTTCGGTGGCGCCGCCGACGGCGAGGATGCCGATTTTCTTGCCGGTCAAATCTTCGGGTTTGCGAATGTCCTTGGAGGTAACGAAGCTATACGGGAAGCTGTTGAGCGAGCCGGATAGGATCACCAGATCGGCTCCGTTGTTGATCGCATTGAGCGCGGTGGCGGCATCGGCTTGGGCGAACTGGATGCTGTTGCCAAGAATTGCCTGAATCTGCCGCACCGAGCCGGAGATAAATACCAGTTCGCCGTTAAAACCATATTTTGCGAACAGCCCCAAATCTTTCGGCGCCCAGACCGGCGCTTGAAAGCCGGCGAAGCCGGCGTAGGCAACTAAATTAGTCTCTTGGGCGCGCATAGTTGCGGGAAGAAGGAGACAGAGAAAGCAGATGGACAAGGCTTTTTTCAACATTGTCTGTCTCCTATAAAAAGAGCTTGCGTCAAACCGCAAAGGCGGCTTTGACGCCGGTTCGTGTTGAGTAATAGTTTGCAACTACATTGCGATGCAAAAGCGCCCAGCTGAACCTACGTGCCCCCGCCGCGGGTCCAGGTTTCGCCCCGCTTGATCTTCTCGGTGTAGTAGTTCCACTCGGCGGAATGCGACATGCGCTTGCCGCGTGTGAGCAATTTCTCTTTGCTGCCGGCGAGCGTTTCGATGAAATCGTCCGGTACGGCTGTGAAGCCGAAGAGTTTGGCGGTGGCCATGATTTTCGCCGTGCGCTCCATGTAGACGGCGTTCATGCAAGCTTCGTCGATGGATGCGCCGACGGCAACAATGCCGTGCCCTTTGATCATCATGCCTTTGGCTTCGCCCAACGTTCGCGCCAGGTCGGCGCCTTCATCTTCATCCAAAATGTAAATCGGCCGCGGATAGATCGGCACGCCGCGACCGAAGCGGCCGGATTGAACATGCACGCAGGAAACCGGCGTGTCGGCGAGACTCATGGCCACGCAAGTCGACGCATGACAATGCACCGCGGCATTGACGTCGGGACGCGCTTTGAAAATCTCAGTGTAAATTACCGACTCGCGCGGCGGGGTGCCGACGCCGGCGAGCTTCTTTAGGCCGTAATCGAAGTGGACAAGCCAGTCTTTCTTATCTTCTTCGGCGCGGCGAAACATTTGCACGGCGATGCCATTATCTTCGGGCAGCCGCACGCCGACGTGACCCCAAATGTCGCCGATCTCCCATTCGAGAATTTTACAGGCGATGCGCAGTTCTTCTTCGGCGGTTTTGATCATGGCGCTGGTTGATAGTTTCTGAATCGGCTTCATTAAATGCTCCTGGCGCGGATCCTGATCGGCAATTTACGACGCAGCTTTTTTGCGCGCCGCGTAGGACATCGGGTTTTCCTTTTGCGCTGCTAGGGTCAAGAAGTCAAACTTTTTCTGCCAGGGCAAATTGCGCGGCACCAGATGGGCAAAGCAGTCGATATGCGGGAACCAGTTCTTGTTTGGATCGAAAACCAAGTGCGGCGGCTCTTTGCCGCCTTCCAGTTCTTTGACGGTCGTCAGCAGAAATCTGCGCACTGCGATGACCGCTTTGTCGCTGACGCCGAGATGTTCTTTGGTGCGGTCAAAGATCGCGCCCATGCTTTCGGTGGCGCAGCCATCGTGATTTAAAAAATCCTCGATGCCGGTAAAGCTCGAAGTTTTTTGCTTCTGCCGATCCTGCAAATAGTTGTTTCGCGCATTGCGCACTTTGGTGTAGTCGGGATTGATCTGTTTGCGCCGGTGCACTTCATCGTCGCGCACCGGCCGGCCGCGGTGAAAGCCGATATCGTAGCGCCAGCAGTGAGTATCGTCGGCCGGCACATAAGTGTGAATTTCATAGCCCTCAAGCTCGTTGGTTTTGCGTCCCGCCGGCACGCAGCCATAGACGGGCATGACAAAAGCCGAAAAGCGCACATAATGCTGGTCGTCAAAATTACGCGTGGCGATCAAGCGCACGCCGAAGTCGGTATCTTCGGTATCATAGGCCGGCGCCGGGTCGCCTTTATAAAGCGGTTGGTTGCTTTCGTTGGTAAAACTGCGATGCAAAAATGACAGATGCGATGAATCGCATTCGCCCTCGAGCCCCTGGAGATAATTACATTCCAATAAGCACTTGGTGACGTAGGAATAATCCAGTGGCACCTGGGTCCATTCATAATTCGGAAACAACGGCATCTTTTCGCGTGGGCCCAGATACGCGTAGATGACGCCGTTGGCTTCGTGGGTTGGATAGGCGGTGTGATGGAGTTTCTTGCCGAAGTCGCTGCCGCTGGGTTCCGCCGGGGTTTCCAAAACGTTGCCGTCGACGTCGAACTTCCAGCCATGATAGATGCAGCGCAGGCCGCACTCCTCGTTGCGGCCGAAGTACAGCGATGTGCCGCGGTGGGCGCAGTGTTCTCCAATAAGACCAATGCGGCCTTGGCTGTCGCGAAAGGCGACGAGCTCCTCGCCCATTAGTTTCACTCGCACGGGCGGACAATCGTTGCGCGGAATCTCTTCCGACAAGAGGGCGGGAATCCAATAGCGCCGAATGAGATTGCCCATCGGCGTGCCCTGATTAGTTTGGGTAATTAAGTTGTTGTCGTCTCGCGACAGCATTCGTCACTCCTGATAGATTCGTTCAAGGGTTCAAGGTTCAAAGGTTCAATCGCTTGAATATGTTCCAGTGGTTCCAAGTGTTCCATTAGTTCCAACAGTTCAAATTGCGATCATGTGTCGAGCGTGCCGGCGGCGAAGATGTCGGCGTAGGTTGGCGCGTGGCGGATCATGCCTTGCTCGAGGTTGTATTTGATGAACGCGTCGATAGTCGTCCGGTTGGCTTTGACGCCGTGCTTCCAAGGATCGCCCCACTTGGCCATTTGTTCTTTGAGTCGCTCGCGCAGGTAAACGACCGAAAAGCCGCCGCGGTCGCTCAAGGTGTCGTCATACGCCAACGCCTTAGCCCTTTCGAAAGCGGCGTAAAACTTACCGGCGAGCTCCGGCCGCTCACGGTCGAGTTTACGGCTCATAACGATCATGTGCACCGGGGTAAAGATGCCGGTGTCGTTGTAGAGGTCGAGATCTTCCTGGACGTAGTCGGGGAAGAGCCGTTTGATTTTTGGATTCTGTTCCAGACTCTCGAACATCTTCGTGTCCGAGACATCGGTGATCATCGCGTCGAGTTCGCCGGCGATCAAGCGCTGAGACATGTTCTTGGTGTCGTCGACGTAGTCCATTCTAACTTTGGAGTCGTAAACCGGAAAGACTTCCTTCGCCTGGAGAACCCAAGTTACGTTGGAGAAGTCCACGCCATAGCGTTCGCGTAACAATCCGCGCGCCCAGACTGTCAACGCGGTGCGATAGGTGCGCGATCCTATGCGCTTGCCGGCAAGATCTTGGGGCGCGCGGATACCGGCGTCGGCGTGGCAGAAGATTAACTGATAGGCTGGTTTGCGCTTGGAAAAAACCGGCAAGCCGACAATTTGCCAGCCCGCTTCGACGGCCGGCAAAAAATAGCCGATGTTCAAATCCATCAGACCGAAGTCGCCGGCTTTGAGCTTAGGATCTTCTTTGTTGATCATTGACGACGACTTGACCGGATTTAGTGTGACGCCCTCGATCGGCACGCGGCCTTCGAGCAGCGGCATAGTAATGTCGTAGCGCATCACCGGAAAGTCGACTTCGATCACATCGCTTACGCCCATGATTATTTATCCATTGCGCGAACGGGTTGCCGCTGTCAAGCGGGGATCGTCCCGTCGGGATCACCCCGTTCAAGGTTCAAAAGTTCAAGGGTTCAAGGTCGGATGCTCGGCGTGCCATATCGGCATTTAAGCTTTAGAGCAGTTTATCGAATTTCTCCCGCAAGCGATCCGGTTGGCCGTGGTGTTTAGAGAAGAGCCGGGCGATTTCACTATGCTGCACCGCGGCAAGCGTCGGCGGATTCCAGCGCGGCTTTTGATCCTTATCAATCAAGCGCGCGCGCACGCCTTCACGAAAATCCGACTGGGCGCAGAAGTTGAGCGCCATGTCCCACTCGCGCAAGAAAACATCCTTTAATGGCAGTCCGCGGCCGCCGGCAATCTGTTCGTAAATTACGCATGCTGAAGTTGGCGAACCGGCGAGGTAGCCATGAATGGCGTTACTCATCCATTCATCGTCGCCCTGCCATCGGCGCATGGCGATGTCGATGGCTGCGATGTCGGGCTGTACGGTTAACTCTTTTATGCTGGCATGACGTTTCATGATCTCGGATCGGCCCGGCTCGATTGGATCCGCCAACGGCAGCAAATAATTGCACAGGATGTTCCGGTTCATTGCCGCGTCGACCGCCCACGGCAATTTCGCCAACCCGTTGAAAACGGTCTGTTTGCGCTCGGCGCGGATATGCAGATCGGCCATGCCGATGCTGACGGCGTCGGCACCATTAAAACGCGCCGATGTAAGTCCCAAGAACAGGCCTACTCCCTCCGGCATGCGATTCAAAAAATAGCTGCCGCCGACATCCGGGAATAATCCTATGGCGATTTCCGGCATGGCCATTTGGGTGCGCTCGGTGACGACCCGGCAAGTGGCGCCATTCATGACGCCGATGCCTCCGCCCATGGTGATGCCATCGGCCCAACAGAGCAGCGGCTTGCTATACTGGTGAATGAGATAATCGACGAAATATTCGTACGCGAAAAAACTTACGGCGGCTTCGATGCCGGCGCCGGTGTTTAGCTGCGTCACCAGGGCTTTGACATCGCCGCCGGCGCAAAAGGCCTTTTCTGAATCGGCGTGCAACACAACACAGACGATATCGGTACGTTTGCGCCACTCCAGAAGTTTCTGCTCCGTGGCTTGGAACATCTCCAGTGTGAGGGCATTGAGCGCCCGCGGATTATTAAGCTCGACGACCCCGATGGTACCGGTTGGGGTTTTCTGCTCAGTGAACAATACAGTGGTATTCGGTGCTAGCTCGGTCATGGCGGCCTAATAGAGGGTCATGCAGAACAAAAATGTTAGACAACGCCCTGTACGTTCCTCTTTTGTGTCCTATCGATCCCTTGGCGTCCTCGTCACGGTATCCCAATTTGATGGAAATTCAACGACTTGCCACAGCCGCAGGGCGCGCACCCCTCTGGCATATCGATTGCCTCTACCGAGGAATCGAGCTGTAATTTTATGACAGAGAGGGACAACATGGAAGCTGTGGCGACCAATGAAGTGAGCGAAGTTTACGATATTAACTACGAGAACGCGACTTACAAAGCGGCGGTTTGTCACCGCTGCGGCGCGAAGATGTTTCCGGCGGATTTGCTCGAGGCCCATATGGATCGTCATCAGCTGAAAGAC
>DASSGE010000913.1:0-3379 GCA_035693605.1 Binatia bacterium | reverse complement strand
CGTGACATTTACTTTGCCGTTCGGATTAACTCTTTTGCGCTCATTACGGTCCCTATCCGCGTCCCTTGGTTGGGCGTACACCGCTCACGGCGCAATTCCCTGAACGATTTGGCGGCGCACTTTTCCCCGCAGTTTATTTTTTGACTAGCTTAAGCCGCTCTGCCGCTTTCTGTACAAAAGACGGATCGAGCGAAGCCGACGCATCGCGGTTTTTGATACCCTGCGGATTGAAGCGTTCGTGGAAGCCGGTGATCATGCTTTCGATCCCGGCTTGCCATGGAAATGGCAAGCCGTCGATGGCTTCATATTGTTTCGAATACGTATCGTAGGTGCGCTCGAGAATCACCGGATCTTTTTGCCGGGTCAACTCGGTGATCGCTTTGAATCCCAATTGTTTATTGGTGCGAAACAACTGCATGCCGGCGACGTGAGCAGTCATGTAATCTTCCAGCACGCGGCGATTGCGGTCGCGAAAACTCCGGCTCACCGTGTGCGGCACGCCGGCATAGGCCATTTTCAAATCGAGAAAGTTCACCAGCTCATGATAACCGGCCTTTTCGAGTTCGTACTCATTGGGCGGATTGACGGCGACGCCATCGATCAGCCCCTGCTTCATCGCCGCGACGCGGCTGGGAATACCGCCGGCGAGATAAACCATCTGGACATCGCGCCCGGCGACCAGGCCGACTTTGTCCAGATAGAGCAGCGTCGCGTATTCGTCGAGCCCGGCGCGGCCGGCGCCGAGTTTCTTGCCTTTTAAATCGGCCGGCGTGCGGATCGACGCATTAACCATCAAACGTACCGGCACGTAGCGTGTCTCGGTAGCGATCACCGTGAGGTCGAAATCTTTAGTGGCAATCGCCCGGGACACTGCGGTGCCGCCGCCGTAGAGCACTTGAATGTTGCCGTTGGCCAACGCCGGCATATAGGCCGACGCGCCCTGCATTAAAACCATTTCTACGTCGAGATTGTACTTGGCAAAGATCCCCTCACGGCGGGCGATCCAACCGGGACAGAACGTCGCCGCCGGCGATGCATAGGCGACGACGAGCTTGGTCGTCTGGCCGTTGGCGGCGCCGAAATCCGCCCGGAGTGAAAACAAAAGCACAATGACAAGCGCTTTTTTGAGCATCTTTCCTCGCCTCCAGCCCTATCGTGATGGGATCGGATTGCCGCCGTCGCGTCGAACCTCGTTTTGCAAGCAACGTAGTCAAGCGTCGCTTCCATGTCTAGGATACGAACAAATCAATTCGTCGGCGACTCGGTTGTTGAATCCAGCGACGATAACGAATCGGTACCCTCCGCGATCGGCCAACGTTCCGTTAGCCGTCCAGCCAACTTAGATATCGCCCGACAACATGCCAGACAGCAATGGCGGACCGCCGCGCTTGTAAATGACCTCCGAGTCGACGCCGTGTTTGCTAAAGAAACCCCTGATCCTGCGCAACCCAAGGCGGAGCGACCCGGAAATTCATCGTCGCATAGGCGATGACCACCTTCGGCCTTGCCCCACAGCACGCAGCTGTGTGCAAGTGACGAGAGAAAAACTCAGAGAAACTAAGGTGGCGAGAACCTTTGACAGTTGATCGAGGGAAACCCCATAACGTCAAAATTGCACGAATCGCCTTCGTGCTGACAGCCCGAGGCTATCGAGAGCGTCTCGCTACCCGAGCCCCCCTATTGAAACCGCCGACGCCTTCAAATGACCGAAACGATCGCGCCATCTGATATTTGCCGGGATCGTTTGCGCGAATGTATCGATATGCGGAAAGCGATTGCTTGCCGCATCGTGCACCAGGTGCGGCGGCTCCTTGCCAGCCCGAAATTCTTGAACGACATTGATCAGGTATTTTCGCACGGCGATCACAGCCTTGTCGCTCGAACCTAAGTGCTCGCGCGAGCGGTCGTAAATCGGTCCCATGGTTTCAGTCGCGCAACCGTCATGGTTAAGAAAGTTTTCGATGCCGGTGTAATTTACGGTCGCCTGGACGTGGCGGTCTTGGAGATAATTATTTCGCAGGTTGCGGATCTTGCGATAGTCGGCGTCGATTTGAGTTTTGCGATTCCAATCGTCCGCCGTCGGCTTGCGATCGTGCAGAAAGCCGAGATCGTAGCGCCACGCGTGCTCGTCGTCGGCGGGCACGTAAATATGAGCCTCGCGGTTGCGCGCCGGCACCCAGCAAGAGACCGGCATGACGAAACTCGACACGCGCACATACTGGGTGTCCGGTCCGGCGTTGCGCGTCGCGATCAAGCGCACGCCGAAATCGGTCTCCTCGGTTTCATAGAGCGGCGCGGTGTCCAATGCGAATAGCTGGCGGCGCCCCGCTGCGGCGAACTCCCGGTGCAAAAACGACAGGTGAGACGAATCGCATTCGCCTTCGAGCCCCTGCAGATAGTTGCAGTCCATGAGAGCTTTGGTGACATAGGTTTGGTCTTTCGGCAACTGCGCCCATTCATAGTTTGGAAAGAGCGGCATCTGGTCTCGCGGCCCCAGATAGGCGAAAACAATGCCTGCCGCTTCGACCGTCGGATAGGCGACCTGCTTGAGCTTGGACTTGAAGTCACTGCCGGCCGGTTCCGCCGGTGTATCGAGCACGTTGCCGTCCGCATCGAATTTCCAGCCGTGGTAAATGCACCTGAGCCCACACTCCTCGTTGCGCCCGAAAAACAACGACGTGCCACGATGCAAACAGTGCTCAGCTAATAGACCGACCCGTCCATTGCTGTTGCGGAACGCAACCAGCTTCTCGCTCAAGATTCGGACTCGTACCGGCGAACAATCCGGCTCGGGGATCTCCTCGGATAGCAACGCCGGAATCCAGTAGCGCCGTATCAACTCGCCCATCGGCGTTCCTGCCGCAGTCCTGGTCAAAAGTTCGTTGTGGTCTCTAGGCAACATGTCGCGCGTCCCTTCGCCGATTAAAATAGCCACTAAGCCGGCCATTTCCAACAGAAGGCCGCGCTCTGCCGCCGGTGCTGATCATAGGGCCGAAATACCCGCATTTCAGTCTCGGCGCGGGGTCGAGGCAAGTTGGGAAGGTACGTCCATGGAACAATTACGGCGATTCGCACCATCATTGCCAAAACTATAAATAGCGTCTGTCGGCATTGAAGTTGCTCTCACTGCAGTGAATCGTAATATAATTCCAGGCGATTGAAACTCGTCCTAGCGAAACTGTAATGACCGAAGGAAATATTGTCATGATAAACTCGAGCGCCGAAATCTCGTTTTTGTTGGCATTAGCGGTGACCCTTATTGTTTTAGCGGTTTGGCGGGCGAAACGACCCATCGGCGCGTTTTTTAAATCGTCTACAGTGGGTAATCCGCGAATCCATAAGTTTGTTGCCGAAAGATTGTTTGCAGCGAAACCCATTG
>DASSGE010000912.1:0-2513 GCA_035693605.1 Binatia bacterium | reverse complement strand
TGTTCGGTTAGATTTACGCCGAAGTGCGGGTTCGTTCTTGATGGTCGCAGTCATCGCTCAATTATTCCGCCAACCGTTGCACGATCGTTACTCTATGAGGCGGCATTCCAATACCGTTACCGTCACGCGTCTTCAGAATTCTGACCGAGTTCTATTATGGCTTGGCGCGAAGACTGGGATAGGATGCGCTCAATCTTTGCAGCAATATGTTTACTTCCGAGAATGTCGCTGATGATCGCCGCTGAGTCGGCACCGGCCTGCCAAATTTTGCTGACGTTTTGTTCGTTGATCCCGCCGATGCCGACGATGGGGATGGTCACCGCCGCGCGGACTTCCATGAGCATGTCGATGCCTCGGGCGCCGTAACCGGTGTCTTTGGTTTGAGTGCCGAACATCGGGCCGAAGCCGATATAGTCGGCGCCGCCGCTTTGCGCTTGCCGCGCTTGCTCGAGGTCGTGTGTGGAGATGCCGATGATTTTGTTGCCCAGTAGTCTGCGTCCGACCTGGAGCGGCAGGTCGTCCTGGCCGAGATGGACGCCATCCGCGTTGCACACCATGGCGATATCGGCGCGGTCGTTAACGATAAAACGACAATTGTAGGCTTGGGATTCACGACGAACAAGCTTAGCCAGTGCCAAGAAATCTTTCGCGGCTAGGGATTTGGCGCGCAGTTGGAGCATCTTGACCCCGGCGCGCAACAGCTCGCTCAATACTTCTTCGATTGCGCCGGTTTTGATCTGATCCGGATCGAGTATGGCGTAGAGTGGTGGTAGACGGAGCGACATTCGGCTAGCCATGTTCTTTCTTGAGCTCAATGCCCAGGTCAGAAATCTTTTTGCGCAGGGTGTTGCGGTTGATGCCAAGAATCTCCGCGGCCTTGATCTGATTGCCTTTGGTTTTTTTGAGTGTGAGTTCGATCAGCGGTCGCTCAATCCTTTCGATCACCAGTGAATATAGATTGTCGACATCGACACCCTCCATGCGCCGAAAGTAATCCTCCAACTTGTGGCGGATAATTTCCTCGAGCGACAGTTGGTCGACTTCGAGGGTCGTCGTCGCCGGCTTATTTTGTAAGGTGAAGTCTTTGGGAAACAAGATCGGCCCCGAGGACAGTACGGCGGCACGGATCAGCGTGTTTTCCAGCTCGCGCACATTGCCCGGCCAGGAGTGATCTTCCAGGAGCTTTTGCGCCTCGGGCGAGATGCCGGAGATCTGGATGCCCATTTCGCGATTGATCTTTTCGATGAAGTAGCCGATCAAAAGCGTGATGTCACCACGCCGCTCGCGCAGCGGCGGCAGATGGATCGGGATGACCTTGAGTCTAAAATACAGGTCTTCGCGGAAGCGTTTTTCTTTGACGGACTTTTCGAGGTCTTGATTGGTGGCGGCGAGGATGCGCACGTCGGCTTTGAGAATATCGCGGCCGCCGACGCGGCTGTATTCGTGATCCTGAAGCACGCGCAGGAGTTTGGTCTGAAGGTCGAGGGGGATATCGGCGACTTCGTCCAGGAACAACGTGCCACCTTCGGCCAGTTCAAACTTGCCCAAACGCCGGTCCATCGCGCCGGTGAAAGATCCTTTTTCATGACCGAATAACTCGCTCTCTAAAAGGTCCCGCGGAATCGCCGCGCAGTTGATGGCAATGAACGGCTGGTTCCAGCGCGGCGAATTGTAATGAATGGTTTTCGCGACTAACTCCTTGCCGGTGCCGCTTTCGCCCAAGATCAGAATGGTCGCGGTGTTATCAACAACCTGACCAATCGTCTTGTAGACCCCCTGCATAGCGGCGCTGGTGCCAATGATGTTGACGCCAGGCTCAAAGCGTTTTTTGACTTCTTCTTTGAGCTCGCGAAAGTCCCGGGTGAGCTTGCGGCTATCCATAGCGCGCTTGATCAACACCAGCACCTCGTCCAAGTCGAATGGCTTGGTAATGTAATCGAAGGCGCCGTTTTTCATCGCACCGATAGCGTTGCGCATGGTGTTTTGCGCGGTCATGAGGATCATTGCCGTGTCGACGCCGTTATCTTTGAACTCCTTGAGCAAGCTTAGCCCGTCGGCGTCCGGCAGTTTGATATCCATGAGCGATACGTCGAAATGGCTTTCGCTCAGCAACCGGCGCGCGGTGGCACCGTTGGCGGCGGTTTGCACCCAATAGCCTTCGCCTTCGAGGGCTTTCTGCAACACGAAGCGCAACGACTCTTCATCTTCTGTGACTAAGATTTTACCTTGATCCATTTTTCTCAGCTTGCCACTAACAAGGAAATTTTAAACACGCTGCCTTTGTTGGGAGTGCTCTCAACCCGTATTAGGCCGCCATGTTCTTTGACGATCTGATAGCACGTGGCCAAGCCAAGGCCGGTGCCGTTCAACTTGGTAGTGAAAAACGGCGAGAAGATATGCGGCAGATCTTCGTCGCGGATACCGGCGCCCTCGTCGGCGATGTCCACCCAAATTATCCGACTGCGGTCACTGCCACTGCCGCGTATATGAAAGTCGGTTTCCACCCGCGTAGT
>DASSGE010000911.1:0-7174 GCA_035693605.1 Binatia bacterium | reverse complement strand
CCTACATCTTCGGTGCTGCGACGCCAGTCGCTTTGCCGCTGTGCTTTATGGTCTTGACTGTATTCGTCTGGTTTCAGACGACTTTTGATTTCATGACCGAAGCGGTGTTACCGAAAGAATTACGTATATTTGCTGTGACTTTGACCCCCAGCGCAGCGATTCACTTGGCTTTGATGTTGAGTCGCGCTGAGGCGGAAACGATTCTGCGGCCTCGGTTCGTCGCGATCCTTTATGGCATCGGTTTGGCCTTGGGAGCGATGAACAGCCTGACTTTTTTCGGCCCCACGGAAACCTGGATACATCATTTTCGCGCCGGTTATATTTATATCTGCATCGGCGCGCTGAGTTTCCTTTGGATCATTGGCCGAGCCCTGCGGAAAAGTTCTTCGGATCTCGAACGATCGCGTTTGCGGGTCATGTTCGTCGGTGCGCTGCTCGGTTTTCTAGTTCCTGGGTTGATGACCGTGCTGACGAGCTCTTTTCGGTTATCCATTCCGTATAATCTTGCGTTGGTGCCGTCGGTCTTTTTCCCGATCTCGATCGCCTATGCGTTGCTCAAGTATAGCCTGTTCGATCTTGGCAATGCCTTGCGAGTTACCGTGAGCCGCATCGCCTTAATGGGCATGTTAATCGGGGTATACACCGTGGTTGCCCTGTTGCTCGCCCCTTGGGCCGGTGAGTATGCCAAGGAGCCGCTGATTCCGATTCTGTTTTCGATTCTGGTCGTGGCGATTTTTAATCCCTTATTGCGTTGGCTCGAGCATGTGGTTGACCGCTTCGTCTATCGGCAGGATTACGACCCGGTTTTGGTTCACGAAGAAACCAGCCTATTCCTGCGAAGTTTGGATGAGGCGCCGGTTTTGGCGCAAGGATTTCTCGATCGCGTATGCAAGCCATTGTGTATCGATATCGCGGTGCTGGTTTATCGCCCCAAGAATTCCCGTGATTTAGTTCACGCGGTTATTCGAAAAGCGCCTTTAGACACGACGAAACTGGCATCGGACAACGATTTTATCGCAGGACTTTTAACGGCCGCCGATGCCCGCGGCATGAGCCGTAGCGAGATTTCCACCCACCCGCGTTACGCTGAAAAGCGCGTAGCGCTTCTGGAGATATTTGACCGTTGGCAAGCCGAACTGCTGATGCCTTTGATTTATGAAAGGAGCGTAAGGGGATTCGTTTGTTTCGGCAACAAGTGGTCGGGCGGCGAATACAGCGCAGAAGATTTTCGCCTGCTGCGCACCTTGACCGATCAACTGGCGCTCTCGTTGGAAAATGGCCGGCTTTATCAGGAGTCGGTGGAAGCGCGTGAGCGAGTTGAGGCGAGCAACCGCAAATTAATTGAAATGGATCGGGTCAAGAAGGATTTCGTCGCCAACATTTGCCATGAGCTGCGTACGCCAGTGAGTACGATCATTGGGTTTAGCGAAGTGTTGCGAGATATGGCGATTAACGGCAGCAGCCGGGAGGTTCTCGACCGGCTGGTCAACAACGGCCAAGAGTTGGCTCACTTGATGGATAATTTAATGAATTACTCGCGCGTCGAGGCTGATAGCGCTTCGTCACAAGTAGAGGTTGTCAAATTGGGTGAGATTCTTGGCGGTCTCGAGACTATGACCCAGCGCCTGATCCGCCAACGGCCGATCCAATTTGGTATTTATACGGAGCCGGGGGCGGAGACTATTGAGAGCGACAGACAAAAATTGCAGCTGATACTGCTCGAACTCGTCACCAATGCGTTGAAGTTTACGGAAAAGGGAAAAATCGAGATGCGCGTCCGGCGCCTTGCACAGGGCGCTCGCGAGATGTTGGAAATCGCCATCGCCGATACCGGAATCGGCATTCGTCGCGAGGACCAAGAATTGATTTTCGAGGATTTCCGCCAACTCGATGGATCGTCGACCCGACAATATGGCGGCACTGGCGTCGGGCTCGGCCTGTGCAAAAAGCTCGCTGCGGCGCTGGGCGGTGAACTCCATCTCATGAGCGAGGTGGGTGTCGGCAGTGTTTTTAGTTTGCGCTTGCCTTTAAAATCGATGACCGGAGCCGAGGGCAGGTCGGATGCTATCCGGGCAAGTCAACTGCTGATATGATCGATCTATCGTGACATAGTCAAGGCGAGTCGCTCCGCGAAAGGATCATTATCATGCCACACTTGCGTCAGCTAGTGATAGCCGCCGAGAATCCTGAAAGGCTGGCAAATTTTTACCAAGAAGTTTTCGACCTCGAAAAGATCGAAGAGAATCAGGGTGCGCTGTTTCTTTCCGACGGTATTTTTAATTTGGGCTTAATACCGGAGCGCGACGCCGAAAAATGCGGATTTCGCCATCTCGGTTTCGATACCGCACGGATCGAATCGATCCGGAAAAAACTCTCATACGTCGGCATGGCGGATAGCGAGGTTTGCGAGGTGAATTCGGTCGCGACCATCGATCACGAGTTTAAGGATCCCGATGGCAACACTATCGGCGTCAGTCGTCGTGCCTTTGATGTCGCGTACGCCCCCCGACCCGTGCCGATTCGGCACATTGCGCTATACACGCCGAATCCCGAGAAGATGGCAGAGTTCTACTGCAAGGTGCTGGATATGAAAGAAGTCGAACGCACCGACCGTTCGTCGATCTTTGTTTCTGACGGCTATTTTAACCTCGCTCTGCTCTACCAGCGCAAGGAAGAACCCACGGGTCTCAACCATTTTGGTTTTCACGTGCAGAGCAATGAGGAAATGCAGATCCGCGCCGAACGAGCCGGAGTGCGGCGCGGCGCAAAACGGCCCGAGCGCATCCCTTTTGCCGAATACCGCGTTCACGATCCCGAAGGTAACGGTATCGATATCTCACAGAAAGGATGGCGCGTTTAGGACCAACGCTCGTTTGGTTCGTGCTCGAAATTGGGCGTATCATGAATCGGGAAGAGTTTTTGCAAGAACTACTCGAACCGGTGCGCGAATTTTGCCGTGTGCTTGATAGCAATCCGCCGGCTTATTCTTATGTACCGCTGGAAACGGATGAACAGCGTATTCGGGTTATGCAAAGCCGATTGTTCAACGAGTTGCGCGCCGCGGATCTGTTCGGCACCTGGCTCAAAACCACGCCCGAGTTTGAAGTAAAAGCGACTATGGCGGAGTCGGCGCATGAAGAAATGGTCCATGCGCAGCTTTTAAGCAAGCGTATTGCTGAACTTGGCGCCGAGCCGTTCGACTACAAACCGCTGCCGGCTCAAATCGCCATGTTCAACGCCATGGAAGGTTTAAACGAAACCTGCGAACGAATCGCCGGCTTTTCGCTAGCGGGCGAGACGGTTGCCAACCACCTGATTCAGATGTGTCTCAGGTCGCCTCGGGTTCCCGAGTGGATCAAACAGCCGTACCGGAAGATTACCGAAGATGAAGCCGGGCACGGCAGCGTGCCGCAGCTATTCCTCAAACGCTACGCGACCACTGAAGAACTTCAGGACCGCGCCCGTCGCGCAGTCGCCATGCGCATGGTCTTATTCCGTGAATATTTAGCAAGTCTCGACCGCTGGGCGATGGGCCGGGATCGCTGGTAAAAGCGGTTTCCCATAATTTCCCCGCCTGTTCGATTTTGCTTGTCGTCGCGCCAGCGACTCGGTATACCCTTTGTAATATTTTGGAGGGTCCATGAAGATACTATTTTTCGACGATTTCAAACTGGGCGTTCTTAAAGGTGATAACGTTGTCGATGTATCGCGCGTGGTAAAAGATATTCCTCACACGGGGCCGCATAATCTCATCAGCGGATTGATCGAAGGTTTCGCCGACTATCGGAGCTTGCTTGAAAAAGCTGTTGCAAGCGGAAGCGGTGTGTCACTCAATAGCGTGCGGATCCGTCCGCCGTTACCGCGGCCAGTCAACATAGACTGTATGGCGGTGAATTACATGGAAGACGGCACGCGCAAAGAGCCGGCGCCGATCAACGCTTTCCATAAATCGCCGAATTCAATCATCGGCGACGGCGATACCATGGTCCTTCCCGATGTGCCAGCAGCCATTTTTGAAGGCGAAGCCGAGCTCGCTCTGGTGATCGGCAAGCATGCTGACAATGTACCCGCGGCGCAAGCGATGGATTACATCTTCGGCTACATAAATTTCATCGATGGCTCGGCTCGCGGTCTGCCGCCAGCCGGAAACACCTTCTATCAGATGAAGTCGCGGTCGACCTTCGCGCCCACCGGCCCGTTTATCGTCACTGCTGATGAAATCAAAGATCCATATAATCTTCAGGTACGATTGTGGAACAACGGTGTATTGATGCAGAACTATAGCACCGGCGACATGGCCCATAAGATACCCCGCTGCATCGAGTGGGTTAGCTCAATTCATCCGCTGGCGCCGGGTGATATTTTAGCCTTGGGAACCAACCATCGCGGACTCAATCCGTTTCAAGATGGTGATCTCATCGAGATCGAAACCGAACCATTGGGCCGGTTGCATATAAAAATACGCGACGATCTCAAACGCACTTGGGCGCGGGAGACGCGCTTGCAACGGCACGAAAAAGGTCTGGAGGGTTTTACGCCGCAGCTCACCGGCAAGTATTTTAAGACGACGTGACAACCTATCTGCCAGCAAACGATGACAAACAACTTGAGTGAGGCGATTACCAAGGCCGCTAGAAACCTCATGGAAAATGCCCAAGCCGACAGCTGAAAAATTCAGTTAGCGGTTTGAGCGATTATTTCGGTTAACTAGCAGTCACGAAGCGCGATCAATCGCTACGGGAGCACTGATGAAAACCACTAAAACAAACCTCAAGGCGAACAGCCGACGCATCGACAGACCGGAAAATCTCGGCACGCCGCAGATGAAGTGGGGCAGCGATGTCGTCGCGGAAACGACACGCCGGCTTGATCTCAAGTATATCGCGCTGGTACCCGGCGCAAGCTATCGCGGCTTCCATGACAGTATCGTCAACTATCTCGGCAACGACAATCCTCAAATGGTGATCTGTTTGCACGAAGAACATGCAGTTTCCATCGCTGACGGTTACGGCAAAGTAACCGAGACGCCGATGGCAGTGGCGTTGCACGCCAACGTCGGTTTGCTGCATGCGACCATGCCGATTTTTAACGCCTGGTGCGACCGCACGCCGATGATTATTTTCGGCGCTACAGGGCCGGTCGATGCGCATCTGCGCCGGCCATGGATCGACTGGATTCATACTGCCAAGGATCAAGGCGCGGTGATTCGGGACTATACCAAATGGGACGATCAGCCGGCTTCGGCGCAAGCGGCGGTCGAGGCGGTGTTGCGCGCCAATCAGATCACCCGCACGGCGCCACGCGGGCCGGTTTATATATGTCTCGATGCCGGTTTGCAGGAGTCGGCGCTTACCGACGAAATCGTTATTCCCGACGCCTCGCGATTCGCGCCAGCCCCGACACCGGCGGTTTCACCCGCTTCGATTCAGCAGACGTTAAAAGCCTTGGAACGGGCAAAGTTTCCTTTGATTTTGGCCGGACGCGTGTCGCGTGATCAAGGAGACTGGGATCGCCGCGTGCGCTTCGCCGAAGCAATCGGTGCGGCGGTATTGACTAGCAGCAATGATCCTTCGGCATTTCCAACCACACATCCACTGCACTTTGCCGCGCCGTGCGTGCGACCCAACAAAGCGGCCGCGGCATTGATTGAAAAAGCCGATTTGGTCATCAGTTTGGACTGGCTCGACCTTGCCGGTGTGCTCCGATTGAGTTTGGGCAAGTCGCAGACTCAAGAACCCGCTGCGAAAACCATCATTCATTGCTCCGTCGATAACTACCGAATCAATGGTTGGAGCATGGATCATCAAGCACTTCCCGCCGTCGACATTCCGATACTCGCCGAGCCTGATCAGTTGGTCGCGCAAGTGCTCGATGAGCTGGGCGGCTTGAAAGCGCCAAAGTTGAAGACACGGCCGGAGATGAAATCACTCCGTCATTGGAACGACACCAAATTCGCCAAGTTCTCTAAGAACGGTGAGATGACCATGTGGGACATGGCAATGACGCTGCGCGAGTATGCCAAAGGGAGGGCAGTGACCTTTGCGCGACTGCCAATCGGTTGGCCAGGGGAAGCGTATGAATTCGACAGTCCGTTATCTTTTATCGGCAATGACGGCGGTGGTGCTGTTGGAACCGGACCCGGTCACACCATTGGCACGGCCCTAGCCTTGAAAGATTCCGGGCGATTGACCATTGGCGTTATCGGTGACGGCGATTACCTCATGGGGGTGAACGCGTTGTGGACGGCTGCTCATTTCAATATTCCAGTGATGATCGTCGTGGCGGATAACCGGTCTTATTTCAATGACGAGTTGCACCAGGAACGGGTCGCCAACATGCGCAGTCGTCCGCCGCAGAATCGCTGGATCGGCCAGCAGATCGACCATCCTCGCGTAGATCTTGTTGCGATGGCCAGAGCGCAAGGATTCGACAGCGAAGCGCCGGTGACTACGGCGGCTGAACTGATGAAGGCGCTTAAGAAAGGTGCGGCCATTGTCGCCAAAGGCGGACGGTATTTTATCGATTCCGTCGTGCAACCGGGCTATGCCGACAGCGGTCCAGATCAGCGGGCGAGCTTGAACAAAAAGTAGAATCCCTATCCTCATGGCGGTCTTGCAGTATTCAATGCGAGACGCCTTAGCCTGTATTGGCTCGATGTGTTTTTCTCAACGCATGTCACCGCGTAGTTGCCACCACGTCGCGGCACTCCCGTCAGCTGTCAATCAAATTGCCTAATTGATCAGTGTGATATTGCTAGTCCTTGATAAAACACGGGAAATTTACTTGACATATGTAATATTTAATTTTAAAGGTTTCTTATTCCAATCATTGATTTCGTACCCCTCGAGTATTGTTGTGGTCAAGCGCTTGCGAAAAATTCTATCACGCTTCGTAACTTTCAAATTAATCGCCCTGGCAATGATGGGTTTAGATGCCAACGGCGTGGCGGCCCAGGTCAGTAAACTGCCGACAGACTGGTATAAGGTCGTAGAGGCTGGCAGGAAAGAGGGCAAGGTCACGGTTTCGATTCCGGCTAGCGCGGAAATGCGCAAGCAGCTGGAAGATAATTTTAGAAAGCGCTTCGGCATCGAAGTCGAGGTTTTCACCGCGCGCGGCAGCACCGCTGTGCGCCGCATGGCCGACGAGTTTAAGTCCGGCGTGCGTTACTTCGATC
>DASSGE010000910.1:0-5551 GCA_035693605.1 Binatia bacterium | reverse complement strand
GTGCCGATGGCGTTGTCGGTAAGCTTACTGAGCGATCGGAGCAACGAGAGCTCGCCGGCCGTCTTAATCTGGCGGGCCTTGTTGAAGATCGAATCTGCGGCGGTCCAGTTCACGTCCGGCAAGTTTCGTTGCAGCGTCGCGAAATCCTTAGCGGGCAAGAACTCCATCTCAACGGCAAGTTTGGCGCGCTCGAGCTTTAACTCCTTGAGCGTCTCGGCCAGCTTATCCATCGGATCATCGCTAAATTCCCGATAGATGCGCAGATCGTCGATACCGGCATGCGCCTTCACGGTCGTCGCTTCCATATAAATGGCAACCATCGAGGTCTTACCATCCGCGGTCACGACACAGGCTGCGTGCCGCCAGCGCATCAGCGACTGCGACGGAACGACGAAACCGGAAACGTAGGTGACATTTTCCGGCGAGACGGCAATGATGGCGTCGAGACCTTCGGCGGTAATGTGTTTACTGAGTCGCGCAATGATTTCTTGATCCATAGAAGTGTCCCGGAGAATAACGGCTGGCTCGCGGACGGTCAAGGGAATATGCGTCAAGGAGATCGCGGTATTGTGAGTCAGTTTTCAGAATCGCTTTGCCGGGTCAATTGGATCTCCACCGGCGGACTTCCGGCCTCGTCGAAAAACTTGATCAACAGCTTGTCGCCGCTGAGATTTCCTTCGTAGCGATTGGTTCCGAGCCGGGTCCCGCCACTGGAGGTTTCTTCGAATCGCACTTTAAAGCTCAGCGTTTCGCCCGCGATCCGGCCTTCTTCGATGCCTCGTTTGATGCCGATGAAGGATGCTGTGCCGAAAAGAACCGTTCCTTCTGGAGTGAAGAAAAACTCCTCTTGGTACTTGGCGCCCCACCGGTAGGTAACCTCACCGCGCCATCGACCCGCCAGCTTTGCAGCGAACGAGTCGATAGCGCGTGGCCCCCCCGACGCCGGAGTCTCCGTCGCTTGCTGGCGCCACTGCCACCAGACGGCAAAACCGACGAGTATAATGATCAGCGGAATCTTCCATATCAGCCGGCGCCGCAGGCGCTGGCGCATCTCAGCCTTCCAGTCATCGCGGCCCCGTGAAACTTGCCGACTTAAGCCTGGCAATACTTCGAGCACTTTGATCAGTTTTGCGACATCATTGTGAAAATCCCGGTCGCTGATCGTGAGCGCATTGCGTTGCGCCAAGGGTTTTAGATCGCCGCGCAACTCCGCGGCTTTGGGCATGCTAGCGCCTTCGACCAACACGGGGATGACGAGCAGACCGCGTTTTAACGCTAACGAGATTTCGCGGCTAACCAAATCGTCGGGATCGCTGAGGCGCAATCGATCCTCGGCATTGCGCGCCGTGAGCCACTGCTTGCCGATGACCGCCAGCAGCGCAGCGCAACCGCCGATCTTAGCGCTGATATGTGCGCTGAAGTCGGCTCCGGGCGGGATGTCGTCGACATCCATGAACACTCGGTCGGCGCCGAACTCAGCAGCCAAACGATCACCCAAGCGGCCGGCATAGGCCGCGCTGTCATCACGCCGATAACTGATGAAGATGCCGGACATGGGTGAATTTAACTTGCGGTCATTACTGACCATGCCGCGACCGGCGCAGATTTTCGGTTGTGCTTAAGTCGACGTTGAGGGTTGTTTCATGGATTACTACGCCATAGTCATCGCGCGCGCCCTGGAGCGAAACATAACCGTCCAACACATCGCCCAACACGGCTTCGGGATCGCGCTCTAAAGGATCGCCATAGCCGCCGCCGGCGTTCATGTTGACCTGCACGGTATCGCCGGGCTTGAGCGCCGCCTCACGGACCGTTTCTGAAAGCTCGTCGCCATTGATGGCGTAAAAACCGGTACGCGCAGCCTCACCGCCGAGGACGCCCCACGGCGGAAATTTGCTGCGCATGTCACCCTTGCCGCGCACGCGCACGGCGGCGTCGTCGAGCAATTGGTATTCGCGAATGCAGCCGAGGCCGCCGCGGAATTTGCCCGGTCCGCCGGAGTCGCGACGCACGTCGAAACGGGTCACCCTCATGGGAAATTCGGTCTCATGAATTTCGATCGGCCCGGGACGGAATTGGCCGACGCCAAGGGTGCCGTGGATCAACGAAATGCCGTCTTGTTTGCTGCTGGCACCGAGCGCGGTGTCGAGCAGTTCCATGAACACCCAGGGCTTGCCGCTCTTGCCGCCGGAACTGGCGATACGCACGCCGCCACCGCCGCCTGAGGAACCCACCGCGCGTTCGGGAATGAATTTGCCGAGCGCGTTTAGCACGACATCGGCGGTGAGATAGGCCAAGGGAACGTAATAAGAAACCGGCGCTCCGAAGCGCGGACACACCACAGTGCCCTCCTTGAATTGGGTATGCACGACGTCGACAAAGCCATGATTGAACGGCAGGCTGGCATCGGTCATCGCCATTAGGCCAAAGTAACAGGTGTTCTTGATCAACGCCGAAGTGACGTTGACCGGCCCGCGCGCCTGCTCGTCGGATGCGCTGAAGTCAAATAAAATCTCCCGGCCTTTCTTGGTTACGGCGACATGGACCCGGCGCTGTCGCTCGTAGCCAATGCCGTCGTGATCGAGAAATCCTTCCGCCTCTCGGGTGCCATCGGGCATGGCCGCGAGGGCATCGCGCAACTGGGCCGCCACCCGTGCCATTAGTTCGCCGCAACCGTCGCGCACGGTCTCGATACCGAACCGCTTACAGAGTTCCTGAACACGTTCCGCGCCGACTCGGCAAGCCGCCACCTGACCGCGCAGGTCGCCGAGGGTTTCTACGGGGATTCGACTATTGGCGGCGATGAAACGTTCGACCTCAGGATTGACTTTGCCGCGTACGTAGAGCTTGCTCGGCGGGATTACCAATCCCTCCTCCCAAATATCCTGCGGCACATGCGCCTGGCGCGGCCCGCCCAAGTCTGCCTTATGCGCCAGCGTCGCGGTGAACGCGACTAATGTTTCCTGTGCGAACACCGGCATCAACACTACCGTATCATTGGGATGAGTTACGTTGCCGGCGTAAGGATGGTTGAAAACGACGACGTCACCGTCTTCGAAGTCTTCCATCCGGTAATATTCTGTCAAGTGATCGGCTACCGCCGCGAACGAACCGAAATGAAGCGGCAGCTTTTTCGACACCGATACCGTGCGCAAGCGTGCATCCAATAACCCGGCGCTGCCGTCCTCCGATTCCCGCAGGACCGTCGAATAACCGCTGTGAAACAGCACGATGCGCATCTCTTCGATAACGCTCGTCACCTTCGAATAGATCAACTCCAGAGTAATCGGGTCGAGCTTAGCCGTCATGGGTTCTCCGTGTGTCCGTTAGTGAATGGGTCGCATTCAATCGATAGTAACAAACTTTCACATCCGTCATTCCGGCGGAAGCCGGAATCCATCTTCGTACTGCCGATTGAGAATTATGAATACCGGCTATCTCGGTATGACGAAAAAACAATTGTTGCGGATTCATCGCTGCTTGCGGAAGGAATCATGCCAATTCGATGATGATATTGCCGAACCGGTCGATATGCGCCGTTTGCCCGGGATGCACCACAGTGGTCGAATCCATCTGCTCGATGATCGCCGGTCCGCTTAACTGATTCCCCGAATGGAGTCTTTGCCGATCGTACACCGGCGTATCGTGCCAGCCGTCGAAATAGGCTGGGCGCCGCGCTTTGATCGCGCCGTCGCAGTTCGCGCCTTGCGCGGGCAGTTCGGCCACTTTGGGCTTCGGCACGATCACTTTGGTCGTCAGCCGGTAATTGACGATTTCGACCTTCTGATCTTCGGCGCGCGAACCGAAATGTTTCTCGTGAATCTCGTCGAATGTTTTACGCCAAACTCCGATGGCATCCGCCTTCAATCCGGCACGCGCCACCGGCACCGGCAGTTCGTATTTTTGAATGCTATAGCGCAGATCGATGGCGCGCTCGTGGACGATCTGGTCCGGCGCGACGCCCTGTGACTCGAACTCCTGCTGTGCCACCGCTTCCATGCTGTCGAAACGCCGCTGCAGTTCGTCGACATCGACCGATTCCAGATCGGCAAAATGGGTCTGGATGTAATCGCGCTTCAGATCGGAAACCAATAATCCCATCGCCGAATGCACACCCGGCGCTGCCGGAATAACGACCCGGGGAATTTTTAGCTCTTGCGCCAACAGCGCCGCATGCACCGGCCCGGCACCGCCGAAGGCGACCAAGACATACTCGCGCGGATCTTCGCCGCGCGAGACGGTGACCAAGCGCAGTGCTTCGACCATGCCGGAGCTGACTATCTTGATGATGCCGTTGGCGGCTTCGATGGTTTCCAGTGTCAACGGCTCGGCGATATGGCGGGCGATGGCTCGCTCGGCCGCAGCGGGGTTGAGATGAAATTTGCCGCCGACGAAGAATTCCGGATTGAGCCAACCGAGCGTGACGTCAGCATCGGTAACGGTCGGCAGTTGGCCACCGTTGGGATAACACGCCGGACCCGGATCGGCGCCAGCGCTTTGTGGTCCGACTTTGACCAGACCGCTCTTATCGATCCAAGCGATGCTGCCGCCGCCCGCGCCGATCTCCACCAGATCCAACGACGGCGTCGAGATCAGCCATTCGCCCGCTTGAAAACGCGGCACGACGCGCGGCTCGCCATCTTGAACGATGCCGGCCTTGGCTGTAGTTCCGCCCATGTCGAAGGAAATCACTTTGAGCTGCTGGGTCATGCGGCCGATATGCGCCGCGCCGAGCACACCTGCCGCCGGTCCAGACTCGATCATGCGCACCGGAATGCTTTTCAGCGCCCCGCCGGTGAGACTGCCGCCATTGGACTGCATGATGTAAAGCGGTTTGGTAATGCGTCGCGACTTGAGCGCCTCCTCGAGGCGATGAATGTAGCGGTTCACTACGGGTGCGACGTAGGCGTTCACCACCGTGGTCGTCAGCCGCGGATACTCGCGGATCTGCGGCAGAGTCTCGCAGGATAAATAGACCTGCGCGTCGGGCACCACCTCGGCGACCAACTCGCGCAGCCGCTGTTCGTGCGCATCATTCATGAACGAGAACAATAAACAGACTGCCACCGACTCGACCCCCGTGCCTTTTAGGCGCGCCAAACGGCGCCGAGTCTCAGCTTCGTCGAGGGCTTTCAACACATTTCCGCGAAAGTCGACGCGCTCGGGAATCTGAATCGTCTCGCGCTGGCGCACCAGCATCGGCGGTTTGGGATAGGAAAGATAGTCGTAGGTCGCGCTGCGGGTCTCGCCGAGTTCGGGGGTTTCGTAAACGCCGGTAAAGCCTTCGGTGATCAGCAGCCAGGTCTTGGCGCCCTTACGCTCGAGCAACGCATTAGTCGCCACCGTGGTCGCATGGAAAAGAAAAGTGACGTCTTCCGGAATTCGCCCATTGCCGAAGAATTCATCCAGCGCCTGCATTACCCCTTCGGTCAAATCGGCCGGCGTGCTCAGCACTTTGGAATTGAAAACCTCTCCACTCTGTTCATCCAGTACAGAGAAATCCGTGAACGTGCCGCCGATGTCGATGCCGACTCTATACATTTTCCTTCAA
>DASSGE010000909.1:0-5164 GCA_035693605.1 Binatia bacterium | reverse complement strand
GGGTGAGAGATTTCCAAATCTGAAGGAGACATTCTAGAGCTTGAGGCGGCTTAACCGTAAGGCGTTACTGATCACCGACACTGAGCTGAAAGTCATTGCGGCGCTGGCGATCATCGGGCTCAAGAGGATCCCGAATACCGGGTAAAGAATACCCGCGGCAAGCGGAACGCCGAGGATGTTGTAGAAGAACGCAAAGAAAAGATTCTGACGGATATTGCGCATTGTCGCTTTGCTCAAATGGCGCGCTTTGACGATGCCGCGCAGATCGCCTTTGACCAACGTCACTCCAGCACTTTCCATCGCAATGTCAGTTCCGGTTCCCATGGCTATGCCAACCTGCGCTTGCGCCAGGGCCGGCGCGTCGTTGATGCCGTCGCCGGCCATAGCGACGATCCGTCCCGCTGACTGTATTTGTTTGATCACCTCACCCTTCTGACTCGGCAGCACCTCGGCTTGAAACTCATCGATACCGAGCGTGCGTGCCACGGTCGACGCTGTCGCCTTACTGTCGCCGGTGAGCATGACGATGCGGATACCATCGGCGTGGAGCTGGCGAATGGCTTCGGCTGTAGATAACTTGATTGGATCAGCAACGCCAATCAAACCGGCCAGCTGCCGTTCGACTGCAACGAACATCACGGTTTGGCCTTCTGTGCGGAGCTGCTCCGCGCGCGCCGTTAAACCGCCGACATCGATCTTCATGTCATCGAATAGTTTTGCGTTGCCGAGCGCGATGCGCTTCCCTTCAACCACACCGAAAATCCCCTTGCCGGTGTACGACTGAAAGCCCTGATCCTTGGCAAGCGTCAAAGCTTGCTCCTGAGCACCGGCAACAATCGCCGCCGCCAGTGGATGCTCGCTGGCCTTCTCAAGACTTGCCGCCAACCGCAGTACTTCCGACTTAGTGATGCCCGGAACGACCTCCACACCCGCGAGCTTCGGTTTCCCTTCGGTGAGCGTTCCGGTCTTATCGACCACCACGGTGTCGACTTTTTCGAGAATTTCGAGCGCCTCGGCATTCTTAATCAACACGCCTGCTGTCGCCCCGCGTCCGGTACCGACCATGATCGACATCGGCGTCGCCAGCCCGAGCGCACACGGACAAGCGATGATGAGCACTGCCACCGCATTGACCAACGCGTAGGCCAAGCGCGGCTCGGGCCCCAACAGCGCCCAGATCGTAAAGGTGAGCAGCGCTACCGCCACCACGGCGGGAACGAAGTAGGACGAAACCAAATCCGCGAGTTTTTGAATCGGCGCGCGGCTGCGCTGGGCTTCGCTCACCATGCGAACGATCTGCGCCAACAAAGTCTCGCTGCCGACCCGTTCCGCGCGCATGAGAAAAGCTCCCGTACCATTGACCGTGCCGCCAGTGACTTTGCTGTTAATAATTTTCTCGACGGGAATGGGCTCGCCCGTCACCATCGACTCATCGACGGCGCTTTGCCCCTCGGTGACAACACCGTCGACCGGAACCTTCTCGCCCGGGCGCACTCGTAAGAGCACGCCCTGTTTAACCTGATCCAGAGGAACGTCGTGCTCGCCGCCGTCGGCTGTAACCAATCGCGCAGTCTTTGGCGCCAGACCGAGCAGCGCGCGAATCGCGCCGCTGGTTTTGCTGCGCGCCCGGAGTTCGAGTACTTGGCCGAGCAGCACAAGCGTCGTAATCACCGCCGCCGCCTCGAAATAGACGCCGACTGCTCCGCCATGACCATGGAACGATCCCGGGAACCCTGCCGGTACCAGGGCCGCAACCAAGCTGTACCCATAGGCCGTGCCCACCCCCATGCCGATCAGGGTGAACATATTCGGACTGCGATTGACCAGCGATGCCCAAGCCCGTTGCATAAATGGCCACCCGCACCAAAGCACAACAGGAGTTGAAAGCAGCAATTGAAACCAGATGAGCCCCCGCGGCGAAGCGATGCCATGGAGCGGCTGCCCTGGCATCATATCCGACATGGCGACTACGAGAACCGGCAGCGACAGCGCGGCACCGATCCAAAATCGCCGTGTCATGTCCTCGAGCTCAGGATTCTTCTCGTCCGTCAGCGCGACGGTCCGCGCCTCCAAGGCCATGCCGCATTTCGGGCAGAAGCCCGGCGCCTCGCTGACAACTTCGGGGTGCATCGGGCAGGTGTATTCCGTCTTGACCAGTGCCGCGCCAATGTCGAGCGGCTCCAGCGCCATGCCGCACTTCGGACATGCGCCTGGGCCCTGCTGGCGGACCTCGGCGTCCATCGGACACGTGTAGGTAGCGCCGGGAATTTCCGGTTTAGATTCAAGCTGGTGCACATGATGTTGATGCGCTGGGGAAATAGGCGGAGACGAACTCTGCCGCGCCTTGGCAGCAGCAAGGTATTTGCCGGGATCGCTTTGAAATAATTTTTGACAATGGACGCTGCAGAAAAAGTACGTCTCGCCTTCGAATGCGAATTTCCCGGCCGCCTTTGCCGGGTCGACGGTCATACCACAGATCGGATCGAGCATTTCGCTAACGCCTATTTTTACCGTTGCGCCGATGCGCGTGGGCGCGACCGGCAGTCATCCAAGCTTTAACTAGGACAGCGTCACTTTCTGCTGATACTTGGCAATCTCGACGTTCCATTGCAACCGCGCGCGAATCAAATCCGCGAGGGCGGTTGCGCCGGCGTGCTCGCCATGAACGACATAGGTCATCTTCGGCGCCCTCGTAAACGTGCCGAGCCAACGCAGGATTTCGCCTTGGTCTGCATGAGCAGAAAAGCCGTCGAGAACTTTAACCTTGGCGCGCACGGGAATAATTTCACCGAGCATTTTGATTTCCTTGGCGCCGTCCTGCAGCGACCGGCCGCGGGTCCCCTCGGCCTGATAGCCGGCGAGCAATACCGTCGTCTCCGGATTGGGCAATCGATGCTTCAAATGGTGCAGAACCCGCCCGCCGGTCGCCATGCCGCTGGCCGAAATGATGATCATAGCGCCCTTGGCGTCGTTGATCGCTTTCGATTGCTCCGGGGTCTTGGCCACGATCATATGGCGCGAGCGCAACGGGTTGCGCTCATAATTGCTCAACTGCGCCATTTCAAAATCATGCTCTTCGGTGTGGCGCGAATAAATCTCCGTCGCTTCAAGGCCCATCGGACTGTCGACATACACCGGGATCGCCGGAATTTCCCCTGCATCCTCCATCTTGCGAATCGAATAGACCAGGTCCTGGGTCCGGCCGATGGCAAATGCCGGTATTATCAGACAGCGGCGGTCCGCGGCAGTTTCTTTGATCACCGCGCGCAGTTCAGATTCGGACTCCTTGGGATGGATGCGGTTGCCGTAAGTCGACTCGATCATCAGCCAATCCGCCGTGCCTCCCGGTTCCGGATCTTTCAGGATCGGCCGGTCATAGCGGCCCAAATCGCCGGAATCGACTAACTGTTTTTTTTGCCCCTTCACTTCAAAACTAAATCGCGCCGAACCCGCCCCCAGGATGTGGCCGACTCGGCCAAAGTCGACCACCACGCCCTTGAGCACTTCAACTTTCTGACCAACACGCACTGGGCGTAGAAGTCTGAGCGCCGCCTCGGCATCCTCGACGGTGTAAAGCGGCAACGCCGGCGCATGCTTCGAATAACCCTTGCGATTGGCGTAGCGCGCTTCTTCCTCTTGTAAATGCGCCGCATCGGGCAACATCACATGCAACAGATCACAGGTTCCCGGCGTCGCGTAGACCGGCCCGCGAAACCCTTTAGCCACCACCCGCGGCAGATAGCCCGAATGATCGATATGCGCATGCGTCAGCACCACCGCGCGCAACTTAGGAAGATCGATGGGCAATGGCGCCCAGTTTCTTAGCCGCAGTTCCTTCAACCCCTGAAACAAACCGCAATCGATCAATACTTGGTCTGAATTATTGGAGAATAGAAACTTCGACCCGGTCACGCCGCCGGCGGCGCCCAAGAACTGTAAAGTCGGTGCAGAAGTATTTGTCATTGATTCCGGTTCCTCCGAAGCTGAAGCTATAGCTATACAGCGCCACAAGAGTTGTGCAAGCGAAGATCGGGGCAACGGAGTACTCGACAAACCGAACACGATGCAGTTGCCGCGGCACTCCGAAATCCTTGAACTTTGAACCTGGAACCTTGAACTGATTTATTTGAAAATTGGCGGAGGGGGCGAGATTTGAACTCGCGGCCCACGAAGTGGGCGCCGGTTTTCAAGACCGGTGGATTAAACCGCTCTCCCACCCCTCCGAACTGTGTAATTGGCAAGACTCTGGTGATTCAGAATAGATTCACGTCGAGCGGTTTGTACAATAGCGATTCGAAGATTCGGTTACAAGCAACAAACGAATTCCGATGACTTCGGCTAATAAACATGCCGCCGGCTCGCCTCAGCCTTCGCGCGCAGATGTTCACCTTCGGTCATCGGGGCGAACTTCGCGGGATCGTCGGGACCTTGGCAAGGCTCCAAACACGGATGACGGCATCGGGATTGGGGCTGTGGAAGAGCAGCACGAAAGAGTAGCTATCTTTATTGGCCGCGGAGCCGGCCGGATTGACGATGCGGTGCGGTGACGAGCGGAGTCCAGCGCGCGATCAAGTCGCCGGTTACGACTATGCGCCTTTGCACGACAGCATCTGCAGCTGAGGTGAACGGAGCAAAGTCGACGAGCGGAATATCTATGCCGGTAATGTTCATAACAGTAGCTAGGTTGTCGTAGGTGATCAAGGTCGAGCGGCCGGGCGTGGGTGATGTGATCGCTCGTGGGATTCAGTCGTCAAGGGATTATCCGATCAATGTAACTTTAATGGACGACCCGCGCCGGCGCTTGCACTACTTCGACCGGCAAGGTGCCGATCTCGTTGCCATCGCTGCGCAAAGTGAATTCATAGACCCCCGCGCTCGGCACGACGACATGCTCTAAGCGCAGATTGACATTGGCGTGGCACAAACCGGTGAAACTGCTTTTGCCGGCTATGCTATGTTTGAGATCGGCGCGCAGCACCGACGGGCCGTCGACCCGACGAAACTCGACGGTCATTTCATGCTCGCCCTCGTTATCGCAGCCGATCTGCACGAACAGCCAAAAGGTCGGTAGCGGCGCGCGGAAGTCGGCGACGATAAACCGATCGAACAACCCCATAAGACTAAACTTGCCGCTCTTTTCCTCGCGGAAATCGTCGCACAGGGT
>DASSGE010000908.1:0-10233 GCA_035693605.1 Binatia bacterium | reverse complement strand
CGCCCTTAAACTCATTGACAATCCGCTCGAGTTCTTCCAATCGGCGCGTGTAGGTTTCCATCATTTCGCGACGCGCTCCCGGGCGGGCTCCCGATAGCGCGTCGGCGGCATCGACCAACGGCGCCAAGATCGTCTCCGCTTTGACGTCTTCATGATGCGCGGCGATGGCGTTGACGATCTTCGGCGATTCGCCGTACTTGCGCGCCAACTCAGCGCCGATGATCGCGTGCGATCCCTCTACCTCATGATCCACGGCTTTGCCGATATCGTGCAACAGCGCCGCTCGGCGCGCCTGCTTCTCATTAAGACCCAGCTCAGCTGCCATCGCGCCGCAAATAAACGCCGCCTCGATGGAATGGAGAAGAACATTCTGCGCGTAGCTGTAACGATATTTAAGCCGACCCAAAAGCTTGATAATTTCCGGGTGTACCCCGGGAACGCCAACGTCGAAGATCGCTTTTTGGCCCGCTTCCCGAATCGATTCGTCGAGTTCTTGCTCCGATTTACGCACTACCTCTTCGATGCGACCGGGATGGATGCGGCCATCGGTGACCAATTTTTCCAGCGCAAGCCGGGCGATCTCACGGCGAATCGGATTATGACCGGAGATCACTACCGTCTCCGGCGTGTCATCGACGATCAAATCGATTCCGGTCGCCGCTTCTAGAGCGCGAATGTTACGCCCCTCGCGGCCGATGATCTTGCCTTTCAACTCATCATTAGGCAACGGGAAGACCGTTACGGAACGCTCTGCGACGAAGTCGCCAGCAAGCCGCTCGATCGCGAGGGCCACGACCTTCTGGCCTTTACGCACTGCTTCCTCTTTCGCTTCCTCTTCGATCACCCGAATGCGTTTAGCCGATTCATGTTTGGCCTCCTCGACCATTTGATCGATCAGGCTTTTTTTGGCCTCTTCACGGGTCATTCCGGCGACTTGCTCCAAGTGCCGACGCGCTTCATCGACTTGCCGCTCAGACTCCGCAAACTTTTCCTCGAGACTTTTTTCTCTCGCTTTGAGCGACTGTTCCCGGCGCACGAATTCACTATCGCGCTTGTCTAAAGACTCAACCCGTTTATCGAGCGCTTCTTCTTTGGCAATCACCCGCTTCTCTAAGGCTTGCAGCTCGCGGCGACCCTCACGCGCTTCTTTTTCGAATTCAGCACGCTCCTTCAGCACACTATCCTTGGCATGGAGTTCGGCCTCTTTTTTTATCGCAGCGGCATCCTTTTTCGCTTCCTCGATGATCCGTGCAGCGCCCATTTGCGCCTGCTCGGTCTGCATGCGAGCTTGTTTACTTTTGATCCAAGCAAAAACCGCAGCCAGTAAAATGCCGCCCACCACACCGCTGATTCCAAACACAATACTTTGATCCAAATTAAAACACCCCCTTTCTCAATTCCCCGTCGACCCTGCATTCACCGCGCAGATTCGCACCGCAGTCGATGGTTCTTTTTTCTGTAACGATAAAATGCATGGCGCGATCCCAAGATTGTGCCGGCACCGCCGGGACGATCTGGAACTCATAAGCTAGACCGGCGAATCGAGCACTGTTGCTAAATTGCGCTAGCAGCCGGTCATAACTCCCCCCACCACGTCCCAACCGATTGCCCGTAGTGTCAAACACGACACCCGGCACTAAAATCAACAAATTTTGCTTATCAGAATCAGTCAGACACATAGCGCCGGTCGGTTCGAAGATGCCAAACCGCCCCGCGGCCAGTTCGGCAGGCGAAGTGACTTGGGCAAAACTGAGTTCCTGCCCAAACCAGCGCGGCAGAAAAACCCTTTTCCCGCTTGCCAGCGTATGATCAAGCAGACCGCAAGTATCGACTTCGTTTTGAATTGGACTGTAGATCGCGATGGTGCTGGCGGTTCGAAAACAATCAAGCGCTAAGACTCTCGCTTGAATCTGCAGGCTCCAGAGACATGCATCTGCCGCCGCCAAGGAATTGCGCCGCTCGAGCGCTACTTGCCGCAACAGCTTCTTTCTCTCTAATGTCAGCACCGCGTCCATGAACAGCGGGCGCGTGAGAGGTAAGGTGGGGGAATAGTAAGTCGCGGGAAATTTCTGCTATAAATTGGTTCGCCGATTCGGCGCGTTCGGTCCCCGAGACAACCGCCCGCTGCCAGCTACGCGCACGGGCATCCAAAAGAGTCTTGCCAAAGGGAATTCCATATAGATTATTGGATTTTCCGGACGGAGTCGCCGAGTTCCCAACGAACTCATGAACAGCCAAATCCAACGGATCAGATCCATTGCTAGTGCTTTACCCGTTTTCCCCATCTTAACCACACGCCTCGATCTGGAGCGTAGCGGAACTGGCTCGCGCCAGCCTGATGACGCCCCAATCGGCCCTAACCCTCCTCAGTCAATGTCGTCGATATTCTTTTTGATAATTGATCCAGTCTATTTAGTGTTGCCTCGTGGCTATCTTTCAGCCGATGCAGCTCATCGGCGATGTTCAGGGCCGCCAACATGGCGACATTCGACTTAGCCACCGACTTTGACGCCTGCATTAATTCCTGCATTTTCCCATCGACGTAGCCAGCGACTCTGAGCATATAGCCTTCTTCTGCTTCGCTGCTAATTGTGAATTTCTGACCAAGGATTTCGACGTCAAGCGCTCGTTTCATCGCCCCTAACTCTTTCTATTCGCGCAAATCCAAGTTGGCGAAGTGGCCGAGAATTCTATCGAGTTTCTCGCGCAGCTCGATGCGTTCTCGCTCGTACTGACGCAACTGCCCCTTGAGATGATGCCATTCGCTTTCTTTTTGCTGCAATTTCTTTGCGATTGAATCTTTCTCGCGTTTCATCCGCTCATGTTTTTCTATGAGCTGGTTAATCGTTAGTTCAAGCTGTTCGACATGATCGGTAGCCATCGCTGTTTACACTCTAAAACTCAAGTTTCAGTCTAGTTTCAACCTATCACCTTGTCAAGCACGAGCGGGGGCTATTTGGCGACAGAAAACCGATTAAAATAGGCATCATAGCAGGACTTCTGAAGACAGGGAGAATGTCGCGATGCGGCGGCGATTACGGGTTGAAAGCAAAAGTCAGTTCACGCAAAGTACTCACGGTTCACTGCTTTACCAGGCGACGAACATCATCCAATACCATGTTCGCATTGGGTGTCGCGCCAACATAGACGACCCGCATTTTACTTTTTCGATCGACCACCGCGATTAGCGGAGTATGATCCACTAAGCCCCGTGCCTTGCGCTTTACGCCAACGCCAAAGTTTTTCCAGACGATTTGCAAAGCCGCTTGATCGCCGGAAAGAAATGACCAATTGGCGAAATCCGCGCCATAGCGCTTCCCATAGCCGGCGAGTACTTTGGGCGCGTCGATTTCAGGATCGGTGGTGATGGTCAATAAAAACACTTTCTTGTGTTCATCCGGAGTCAACCCGCTTTGCACTTGACGCAGCGCTGCCGTGATCAATGGGCAAACATCGGGGCAAGTTGTATAAGCAAACGCCACGACCACCACGCGTCCGGTCAGTTTGGAAAATTGGAACTCTCTGGAATTCTGGTCCACCAGAGTAAAATCAGCAATTGGGATCTCCACCGCACGACGTTCAACGTTCTTTTGCGGGACCTCGTGCGCGACGGCTTGAACTACGAGGCATTTTATCGAAAGCGCTAAGACCACGAAACAATACATTAAAGCCATCCTCACGGCTTTTTCTCCGGCCCATCGTCGAGCCCCAACGCCGCTTCCCAGGGAATACTGCAATGGGCTGCGATCAAGGTATCGTACTTCTCCCACCAGGCGAGATCCCGCCCTTCCCGGCTTAAGTAACGAACCATTTGCAGCATGTCATTAATCTCGGACGGTCGCAGTGCGGGAGCGAACGCCGGCATAACGCCCTTGCCTTCAGCTATGACCCTTCTAATCTGGCTATTGCTTTTGCGCTGTACCGTCTCACGAAAGTCTGGTGGCGGTGTTTTCAAAGCTACGGCAATCGAGCCATTGCCCCGGCCGCCCGGGCCATGGCAGCTCGCGCACCGCTGACCATAGATCAGATCCATTCGCTCATTGCGGCCGCAGCCGGTCAGAATGGCAAACAGGAGTGAAGTTGCTAAAATGCTGAATAACGTCACGTCATTATAAAATTAGCACAGCAAAGAGGTGCAACCAACTGATCGAATTGAGCGTGTCGGGTTGACACAAAATAAAATTTTCTGTTACGAAATTCACGGGATCTGTTGGCTGCCTTTGAGCTAAGCATCGGCAGCGAGCTATCAGAATCGTCGGAAGCGATTCGCGATCTTAATCGCGATCACTTTGATCCAGACAAAAATTGGGCAGAGCGACACTCAAAGCGGTGAGACAATCCCGCGTTGAACCTACCCTGCGAGCTGGCCGGAACGTCTCCGCCGAGATTACCTTCGTTTATCGCTTCCGTTTGCAGCGCTGACGAAGGGCATAATTTCTTCGAGATCGCCGAAATGTGACCGTGCTTGGAGCGTCTAAATATAACGCAGAATCGATGACTTTTGAAATTAGGCAGAGGGAGAATAATCGAATGGCGAGAAGAACCGGCGCGTGGATTCTATCCTTGATGCTCTTACCAGTCGCGGCCCAGGCCCAGCATCAACATATTCAAGAGCAACCAGCGGTTAAATCCGCGCCGGCGAAATCATCCATTGCCCAGCTTAAACCCGCCGACGGCGCCAGCGTCAAGATCCTCGCGCCCACCAAAGGCCAAATTTTCAAGGGCGGCGACAAAGTCGAGATTCACTATCAACTCACCAGGGGCAAACGTGGCCATCACGTCCACGCCTATGTCGACGGCGAACTCATGGGCATGTTCGAGAGCGCTAAAGGCACACTTAACGGCGTCAAGCCAGGAAAACATGTTTTGGAACTGCGGGTGGTCGCTAGCGATCACCAGACCGAATTGGCGGCCCGCGACACAGTGGAGTTCACGGTCAAATAAATCGCCTGGGGAACGGCTTACACCGCGACGGCCGGAGCTGGAGCCCGATTCAACAGATTAGCAATGCCAAGGGGAACGCCAGCGGGGTGCTGTCGCCGCTTGGGGCGAATCTCCTGCATGTCGCCTGGACCGAACCCGACGGTATGACAATGCCATTCCATTCGGAATCTAAAACTGTCGAAGGGAAATCCGCTGGACTGGAGACTTTCCCAGGTACGCCACTCGTGCTAAATTTCTTCGCCAGTTGGCGCGATCCGGGCCGCGAAGAAATGCCGCCGATCAACGAGCTGGCGGCAAAGGCCGGGGGTAATTATCCGGTGCTGGGCATCGCTGTCGAGGACACCCGCGCTGCCGTCACCGATTATGCAAAAGAAGCCAGGTTGCCCTCGACCTGAACAGTAACGTCAAACGCTCATACCGCATCTTCGGTCCACCGGCGACGTTCTATTTCGATGGACAAGGAGTCATCCGTGATATCGTCCTGGGGCTGATCACATCCGCTCGCATCAAAGAGGCTGTGAGGAAGGTTGGCTTGGCATTCAGCGGTGAACGCGCTTTGATCCATGATGACCCTTACCCATGGCACATGACATCCTATTGTATAGTGGCAAACTCTTTCTCGCAGCCGCACTGACCGGCGAGTTGGTCCTCGGTGCGTATTTGTTGATACCATCATCGACTGCGAATTCGAATCGCTTACTGGCGACCGCGGCAGGCTACCTGCGCGCGACTTACGCGCGCGACTTCGGTGAAGCCTACGATCATCTCTCGTCGGCGGACCGGCAGGAGCGCACGCGCCAGCAATTTGTCGATAGCCAGGGCTCCTACAGCGGCTTCACCCTTGAAGTGTCTCGCAAGCTAGCGAGCTTCATGAAAGTCTGGGTAATCGGACAGGAATATAGTCGCGATCGCCGAGTAATAAAGGTGGGTTACCGCGTTCCCGCGCCGGCCGAACTCAATGATTTGTTATTGAACTGGGATCAGAATCAATTAAACGCACTTCCAACGGAAAAACAAAAACAAGTTTTGGCCGAACTCGATAGCCGCGAACGGGCCGGCAAGCTGCTCAAGATCGAAGGCCAAGAAACTATCGAACTCATCGAAGAAGCCAAAGATTGGAAGATTTTTCTCGATTGGACTGCCGGAACACACGTGCTGCTACAGAGTAAAATATCCGGCAAGAAGAAATTAGAGGTACGATTCGCGGCGACGGGAGTGATGGTCAAAAATGACGGGCTGTTTCTGGTCAACGTCATAGTCAAAAATCCCAACCCAGATGCGGTCATGTTTAGCGTCAGCCATCTTATTGAACCACCACTGGCCACTGATGATCTGCAACTCATCGAATGTGGCTTGTTGACGCCGACGACGCTTGAGTCGAAGCAAGAAAAGGAATTTGCCATGGCCTACCAACTCAGCAGCGTTACGGGCCAAACGCACCGCGAGGTTAGACTAACCTACGAATTCAAACTCAAATAACCTATTGCAGTCCATATGGCTACGGTAGAAATTTTATGGTTAATTGCCTGGCAACATACTTTGAGGAGGTCGTTCATTAGATGATGCGTCGAACTTTCGCCGAAGCGGTTACTACCTTGGTGCTGAGCGCTATGGTGGTTTTTGCAGTCATTGCGCCCAACCCGTTGGGCGGTGCCGCAATAGCTCAAGACAGCATCTTTGAAAACAAAAAAATCGTGCCCTTTGTGCCGACACCGCAAGAAGTTGTCGACAAAATGGTCGAACTCGCCGGCGTCAAGAAAGGCGATGTCGTCTACGATCTCGGTTCCGGTGACGGCCGCATCGTCATAACGGCGGCGAAAAAGGGCGCCAAAGCGGTGGGGTTTGAAATCGACGGCGATCTGGTCAAACAGTCGCGCGACAACATTCGCAATGCCGGCGTTCAGGAACTCGCCGAAATTCGTCAGCAAGATATTCTCACCGTTGATTTGTCGGCAGCCTCGGTAGTCACGATGTATTTGCTGCCGGATGTTAATCTACAGCTAAAACCGAAGATACTAAGCCAGCTCAAGCCTGGCTCCAGGGTGGTTTCCCACGCCTTCGACATGGGTGACTGGAAGCCCGATCGCACTGAACGCGTCGAAGGGCGAACCTTATATCTCTGGACGATTCCGCCTCAAGGCCGCTGAGTTACCGGCCTTGATCGTTTATACGGCGGCTTCCCTGAAAATTCGATGATTTTACATTTCTCGGTGCAGCGGATTGCGTTTTCGATAAGGTTTGCAAGCGTCATTGCGATCGTTGCGCTCTTCGCACAATCCGTCAGAGCCGGTGATCGTGAAGATATTGCCATTGTTCTAGATAGTTATGTCAAGGCACTCTACGCCCGTGATTTTCGCGCCGCTTACGAGCAAATTTCCAGCGCTGATCAACGTCTAAAGGATGTCCATAGTTATAGCCGCGAGCGCGGCGAGTTTCGCGATTTCACGCTTGAAGCAGCCCGAGCGATAGCACAGAGCATTAAAATCAGTGATATCGAGCTGCGCTTCGATAAAGACCGCGCGGCGGTGAAAGTGAAAGCAAACGTGCCAGATACTGTAAAATTGAATTCTTTGATGCTCGATTGGGATAGTGACCGGTTGGAGTCGCTATCCAGCGCCGAACGCAAGACGCTGCTCGATGCCATCGATCGTCAACGCCGGGAAAAAACCATCGCCATGGTGGTCGGCGAGGAGCATTTCGAGCTGGTCAAAGAAGCCGATCGCTGGAAAATATTTTTAAACTGGACGGCCGGCATCACGTTGACGTTCCGGCCGGCGATTCCGCCATCGTCCCCGGTGCAAATCAAAATCGAACAGGCCGAGGTGGCGTCGCGGCCCGGGCAAGTCTTTCGCATCGCCATGAAAATCACAAACACCGGCAAACAAACCTTATCGACACGCATCGGCCATTTAGTAGAGCCGCAAGATCTGCGCGACTATCTCGATCTGGTCGACTGCGGTTTTATATTGCCCATCCGTTTGCAACCGGGAAAGACAGAAGAGTTTGTCACCACCTATTTGTTACGCGGTACGCTGCCTGAGGCCGTGCGCCAGCTAAGCGTCACCTATGCGGTTACCACGTCGCCGTTTGATTTGGTTAATCCATGAACTTCAAAAATCTACTCTGGTCTGCAGTCGCCGCCATTACACTCGCCCTGCCGCCGTATTTGCTGTTTTCTGCAACCAACAACGGCGCTCAATCCAGCCTGGTGCGGACGGTCAATGTTTATCTCAAGAGCGCCTACGCCCATGACTACAAAAAAGCGTATCGCCTGGTCTCCAACCGCGACCGAATAGTCAAAGCCGAGGAAGTCTATATTCAGGAAAAGGGACCTTTTAGCGGCTTTACCCTGACCGTTGCCGAAAAGTTGGCGGACTTGATCGAGATCCATCAGAGCGGCGCGTTCGAAAGCAATGGCGCGACTCATGTGAAATTCAACGTCAAACTGCCCGACGCCAGCAGCTTGTCGGCGCTTTTGCTCGATTGGGACCAAGACAAGCTCAATGCCCTGTCGCCGCAAAGGCAGAAAGATATCCTCGCCGAGCTAGACAACCTCCGGCGCACCGGCAAGTTGAAATTCATCGAGGGGGAAGAAGAACTTACGCTGGTCAAAGAAAACGGCCTGTGGCGCGTGTGGTTCGACTGGGCCGCGGGCTTGCGCGTGCAATACAACGCCACGGTGCCAGGTGACGAAATCATCCAAGCCATGCCGCTTAACCGCGAAACCAGCGTCGGCGCCAACGAACTCTTCACCGTCGCCTACAGGGTGCATAATCTTTCCGCCCACGAGATCGCAACGCGCATCGTCCATCGCGTCGAACCCCAAGAATTACGCCAGTATCTTGATTTGGTCGAGTGCGCTCTGCTCCTGCCGGTCAAACTAAAGCCCGGAGAAGCGCGAGAATTCTCATCGACCTATATGGTGCGGGGCGATCTGCCCGACGGGTCGAAACAAGTAAAAGTCACCTATGATTTTCAAGTTGAAAAATAGTTTCGGGCTTGGCGTTGCACTCATCGTACTCAGTGTGTCGATGACGGATCTACAAGCGCATATTCCCATACCACCCAAAAAAGGCGAGGTCGGTCGGCGCGAAACCAACGTCACTGCCCCAAGCTTCACCCTAACCGATCACACGGGGCGTAAGTTTCACTTCAAACCAGCGAGCGGTAAAGTCGTCCTGGTCACGTTCGTCTACACCACCTGCCCCGACGTGTGCCCGCTCTTCAGCGCTCATTTCGCCGCAATTCAGCGCGCCCTTGACGCGGAGAAACGGGAGAATTACTTACTGCTCAGCATCAGCACTGACCCCAAACGCGACACACCGGCCAAAATGAAAGCCTATGCCGAAGCATTCAAAGCCGATGTCAAGCACTGGCAGTTTCTTACCGGCTCACCAAAGGATCTCGCCGAAGTCTGGAAAAGTTTCGGCGTCAACGTCAAAGACCACGGTAATGGCGTGATTCAGCACACCAACTTAACAACGTTGATTGATGGTAGCGGCACGCGGCGCGTCGACTATTACGGCGACAAGTGGCTCGTCAAAGAAGTTTTGAAAGACATTAAATGGCTCGAATCGGAAAGATCCTGATTGTCTTGCTGTCGCTCGTGGACGCACCGGTTCACGCGTACGCCGCCACAGATGGACACGGCATTTTAGCGGTTCAAATCAAAGACCACCGCGATGCTATTGACGACTTCGACAAGCTCATCGTTATAATCGACAAAATTGCCGTCAGTCCAAAACCCGGCCTCAGATTCTGGAGGAGCGGTTGGAGAGAGCTCGCGGTCGTGACAGAACCGGTTGATCTGACCAAGTACATCGGCAAAAACACTGCCCCAATCTTCCGCGCCCCCCTCGATGCCGGCGCCTTCGATGCATTTCATTTGAAGATAAAAAATACCGCAGGTGTATTAAAAAAAGCTCAGCGCAAGACGCCGGTAAAAAACACCATCGGCCCGTTCAAACTCGCTTATGAGGTCAAGCCCAATATCGAGACGCTCGTGATCCTGGACTTAGTCGTCACCGACATGTCCGACCACCCACCGCGCGGTTACGAGCTGAGTTTGAGAGGCTATGAACTATTTATGAATGGGAAACTGATCGAGAAGATCCCGCCGGGATAGCGTCGCAGTCGTTTATATCGCCGATTTGGTTCTCGCTGAGACGCTCACCTGGAGTTTGGGAAATAGAGTTCGGCCCGATTTCCGCGCCTGCTCTACACAAATGGCGAATTAACCGATAAAATCTTATGTCGGTATCCACAATTCCCTATGCATGACACGAAAAG
>DASSGE010000907.1:0-2332 GCA_035693605.1 Binatia bacterium | reverse complement strand
TTGCCATCGATACCGTTGGAAGCTATTACAAGGGAGGTCGATGTGACCAACATAAAAAAAATACTCGCACCGACGGATTTATCGAAACTATCGCGGCCGGCGTTGCGCCACGCTCTCGAACTCGCGCTGGAACGCGGCGCTACGGTGATCGCTTATCTGGTGATCAGCGAAGACAGCGAGTGGATCGGCAGCGATGACAAACTCAACCCCGCTAATGCGCTATTGCCCCAGCAAAGAGCGCGCTTGCACGCGTTCATGACCGAGAATTTTGCCGATTTGATCGATAAGGTCGAGGTGGTCGAGGTGGTCGAAGCGGGTGTGCCTTACAATAAGATCGTCGAAAAAGCCCATCACGAGCATGCCGACCTGATCGTCATGTCGACCCATGGTCGCACCGGCTTCGAACAGGTGCTGCTTGGCAGTGTTACTGCCAAAGTGGTTGCGCGGGCCAACTGTCCCGTACTGTCGATCCGTCCGGCGAAGTCGTCGGCGCATTAGATCGCTCGGACAATTGGCCGCAAGGAACGCAAGCGGACAGGGTTTGTAATTTTACCTTGTCGATATTTGCGTGCTTGGTGCGAGCCACGAGTCTTAAGGATTTCTCCCTTCGGTCGAATGACAACAGTTTCCAACGCTGCGCCTGGGCGAGAATCAATCCGTTTTGACGGCGGCTTTGCCGCGCTGGTAAATGAAATAGTAGACGAGCGCGACCATAACGCTGCCGCCGGCAATGTTGCCGAGGGTGACCGGTAGCAGATTGGTCCACAGGCCGGTCCAGTTAAGATGTTCGACGCCGGCGACCGTGATCTTGTCTTTGAGCAGGATGCCGAGCGGCAGCAAATACATGTTGGCGACGCTGTGTTCGAAGCCGGCGGCGACGAAGGCAGAGATTGGGAAAACGATCGCGCAGATCTTGTCAACGATGCTGCGGCCGGCCAGCGCCAGCCAGACCGCCAGGCAAACCAGAATATTACACAGCACGCCTTTGAAGAACGCCTCGCCGAACGGCAGCGCGCTCTTGGCCGCGGCGATTTTGACCGCTTGAATGCCCACTGCAGCACCGTTCATCTGCCAGTGATTCGATAGATAGACCAGCGCCACCAGCCCCAGGGCACCGGCGAAGTTGGCCAAATAAATCACCAGCCAGTTGCGCAGCAAGTCTCGAGTGTTGATGCGCTGACTCGCCCAGGCCATGGCTAAAAGGTTGTTGCCGGTAAACAGTTCGGCGCCGGCGCCGACGACGAGAATCAGTCCGAGGGAAAACACCAGGCCACCGAGGAGACGACTGGCCGCGAAACCGAGAGTAGTGTCGCTTGTGACCAGCGTTGAATAAAGCGCGCCGAGGCCGATGAAGCCGCCGGCAAGCACGCCGAGAGCTATTTGCGAGAGCAGCGGTAAACGCGCCTTAGCCACGCCGACGGTTTCGACCCGTTCAGCGATCTCTTTGGGAGCGTAAGCGTCGAAGCCGAAGATTTCTGTCATGGGTGTTTCTCGATTCGCGGTGGCAGACGCGGCGATAATTTTCGCCGAGTTTTAATGTTGCTCGACGCCTTTGCCATAACTATTCTCAGCCACGCAAAACGAATGCCTGGAGCGCGCGAGGCTTTGCATTATTTAGGAGCGGCGCTCTTGTCATTGCTGAGAGGCAAATCCAGTTAAATTCGCAAGTTCGCGAAGGATGGCCGCACCAGAGAAACTTGGACAGCATACCAATTTGCAATTACCTACGGCAGTTCACCGCAAGGCACGGGCTGTACTGGCATCAAATCTGCTCCAAATTTCAATGAGACTTATGGAGGTGCTGCCATGACCGAGAAGGATCGATTCGGCGAAACCATGAAACTTAAGGAGCGTGCTCAGGAAGATATTTATTTTGCCGAGCACGATCGCGATTTGATCGCCAAGCTCAAAGCCAAGCTGCAGAAGTCCGACCGGACAGTAATCGATTTGCGTTGCCCTAAGTGTACCGGCCACTTGGAGGCTTACACTTTTGAAGGCTTCGCGCTCGATCGCTGCAATCAGTGCGGCGGCATCTGGATGGATCGGGGTGAGCTCGAAAGCGTGGTGCGCAAAGTCAGCCGCGGCCCATTGGGCGAGTGGATCGATACATTGACGGCGAAGACTTAGCGTCAATCGGTAGGCCAGGGAGATGCGATGACGGTAGGCACCAAGAAGGTGCGACGAGCACGAAGTTCAAAAAAACATTTGTCCGAACCTGCGCGTCCCTCTGGTCTTCGCGATGCGTGGAGAGTTTGACTTAAGCCAATAGAGGGGGAAGGTCATGAGAATGAGAACGGAAGGAAAGACCTACAACAACAACTACCGCAAGAAA
>DASSGE010000906.1:0-2091 GCA_035693605.1 Binatia bacterium | reverse complement strand
GCTTTGATGCGGTGGTTGAGAGTGGGTCGCCTCGTCTAAGTCCCGTAGGTGGAGGCGCTTTGTGCCGATACCCATCGTCTTGCGGGCTGATGGGTATCGCTTTACTCAACCCATCCTACGAAATTACGATACGCCGACGTTCGGCAATCCGGCCGCTTCTCGCGTACCGTTGATCTCGTCCAAAACCATTTCTTCCACCGACTGAATCTTCCAGCCGAACTCTTTCACGGTCTTCGAGTTGTCGAAATTCCAGGCTGGCACGCGGGATTTTTCGTCGAAGGTGATTTCTGCTTTGGGCAAATACTTTTTCACCAGGGCGGCAAGTTCATTGCCGGTCGGCGCTGGGCCCGTGCCCATGTACGTGTCTTGCTTCACTTCATCGGCCAGCGCCATCTTGGTGTAGAGCTGGGCGATGTCGCCGACGCCGACGATGTTGCGCGGGCCGGTGGAGGGCCAGTTGCCGTAGCCGGGTTTGCCGAGAGCGGGATCTTGGATCATTCGCTTGGAAAAAGCGGTGTTGCCTGGTCCGATGACGGCGGCGGAGTGGACTTTGACGATCTGGATTCCGTAGATTTTGGTGTAGCGTTCAGCGAGTCCGTTGTTGACGAGCTTCATGAGGCCGTAGAGGCTTTTGGGCGCGCGCGGTTCGGTGGTTTCATCTATTTTCTCTGCGCCGTAGCCATCTTGGTAGCCGAAGATGCCGACGGTGCTGGCGAAGATGACGCGCTGGATCTTTGCCAGACGCGCGGCTTCGAATAGATGGGTTACGCCGATGATATTGACGCGGGCGGCGTTTAACAGATCGCGGCATTCGGGCGAGAGGAGCGGCGTCATGTAGTAGCCGAGAGCGATGATGCACTGGACGCTATTTTCCAGGACCGCCGACATAACCTCTTCGAGATTCGCCATGTTGCCTTGAATGAATGGCACACCCGGTACCGCCCACTGAGCCGCCGCTGGCACGAGGTCGAACGCGACAACTTCCGCGCCTTGGGCTGCCAAATTTTTCACGACGTGGCGGCCGATGTAGCCGCTGCTGCCGACAACCATGATCTTCATCGGGAACCTCCGAGATTTGATGCATGATCTATACGACGGTGTTGTTGATCGAAGCAATCACATATGGCGTTGATTGCTGCGTGAATCGTTTGTATTGGGTTAGATATCGCGCGGCTTATTCCTATTTCTTCCGCCTCGATGGGGGAGATTAAGATGGGGGTGCTGCGAACTCCATTGAAAAAGCAGGGCACCCCTTTCTCAGTCTTTCCCCATCACGGGGAAGGAGTACGAGAGGCGGATGAAGGAGTTCATCGATGGAATCCGTAAATCCAAGAATCATCGACGCCGACGGTCATGTCGCTGAGGATTCGGCGGCGATCATCGAGCGGATGCCGCAAGCCTATCGGGACAAGGCGCGCGAGCAGCCGTTCAATCCGTTTCCACCCTTCGATCATTTGCACGCCGGACATCTGGTCGACATGCCGCCGGGGGCGTTTAACCGTAAGGCCGGGCCGAAAGAATGGCTGGCGTTTTTGGACGAGGTCGGCATTGAAACAACCGTGCTTTATCCGACTGCCGGCGTGGCTTCGGCGAATATCGTCAACCCCGACTGGGCCGTCGATGCGACGCGGGCGTACAACGACTGGCTGCACGAAACATATCTACAGTTGAGTTCGCGCTTTCTCGGCTTGGCGCTCTTGCCGCAAGCGCTGATCAGTGCTCAAGCGGCGACCGATGAATTGCGACGCGCTGTAACCCAGCTTGGCATGTGTGGCGCAGTGTTGCCGTCGAACAGTTTGCATGCGCCGCCGTTGGGTAGCGCGACCTATTTGCCGATTTATCAAGCTGCCAACGAACTGGGCTGTTGCATCGCCATACATGGCGGCGTGCACGGCAACATGGGCATGGACGGCCTCGATCCCTATGCGGCGGTGCACGCTATCGGCCATCGCCGGGCGAAAAAGTCACTGACTACGTGATCCGCCACGTCAAAGCTCGGCGTGTATTCGTCGGCTGCGAGGGCGGCGAGCCTTTGATCGGCAAAGCCGTGCAGATAGTCGGCAACCAAGCGTTCATGTACTCCAGCGACTT
>DASSGE010000905.1:0-4028 GCA_035693605.1 Binatia bacterium | reverse complement strand
GCATATCCTCAAGCGGCTGTTTAAAGAAAAGTGGAAGTTTTCCTCCGACCAGGACATGTTCCGCGAGTACCGCATCTTCGTTGCCGCCGAAGCCGACGAAGATATCAAGTATATCTCCGGGTTTACCGGCGAAGATCATTTGATCATCGGTTCGGACTACGGTCACCAAGATCCGTCCGAAGAACGCCAGTTGGTTGCTGCCATGCGTGCGCGCGCCGATGTGCCGCAGGCCATCACCGATAAGATGTTCTTCGAGAATCCCAAATTGCTTTACCCTTTGAACTAAGCGGCCGGTGAGATTGTTTCGGCAAGCCTTTGCGCGCCGGCGCGGATCGACGGGCTAGTGTTAATCGAATCCTCAGTGCCCGGTGGTGATCTATGAGCAAAAACGATTTCTCTCCGCAGGTGCGAAGGCATTCGCGTTTAAACATGCTAAAGAGAGGAGCTAACCGATGATGCGTACTTCTCTGACACTACGGCTTATCAGCCTCAGTGCAGTTTTGTTCGCGGCCAAAGGCGTAAGCGCGCAGTCCCTTCAAACCGTCAACATGGCGGTCCCAGCGAAAAGCTTTCAGATGGTGATCTACCCGGTGGCGCAACAGAGGGGGTACATGAAGGAAGAAGGCCTGGATGAAAGGGTCATCTTCGTCGCGCCGACGACGAGCATCCAGGCGATGCTCGGCGGCGACGTTCAGTTCACCGGCGCCGGCAGCAGCGCGCTGGTCAGTATCGCGCGCGGCAACACGCCGCTCAAGGTCGTGGTCGCGACCAACGACCGCGTGCTGCAATGGCTGGTAACGCGTCCTGAGATAAAAAGCCCCAAAGAGCTTAAAGGCAAGAGAGTTGCCACGACAGGGGTTGCCGCCATCGCGACTTTTATGTTGAAACAGATTCTTACCAAGCACGGTCTCGACGGCAACAAGGATGTGACTTATCTCGACGTCGGCCAGGGCAACCAGCTCACGGCGCTCCTCGGCGGAGCTTTCGACGCGGCTGTGCTCAGCGTCGAACAGCGCTACACGGCGTTGGACAAAGGCATGCATGAAATGTTTTTTATGGGCAACGAAGTGAAAAATTCCTGGGGCACCCTGGCGACGACGGACAAACTCATAAAGGAAAATCCCAAAATGGTGGCAGGCTTTGTGCGCGCGACGCTCAAAGCGTTGCGCTATGTGCGCCAGGACAAAGAGGGAACGGTGGCGGCGTTGCTAAAATTTTCCGGCGTCACCCGCCAGCAAGCGACGCGCCTCTACGATGATCTCATCGGCACTTTTACGCGCAATGGCGTCGTCGACGACGAGACCCAGCGCAACGACCTCAACATCATCCGCCAGGTCATCAACGGTAATGAGACTCTGGCCAACGCTCGGGCTTACGATTTCAGTTTCGCCGCGGAGGCGGACCAACAATTGACCAAATCGGGTTGGAAGCCTTAGGCGGGGGACGGTCAGTTAGTGAAGAAGTGAATTAGCTGTTGATGTCCCCTTCGCTATGCCGCCGAAACAGCGTCTAGTCGGGGTGGTCAGTGGTGTGTTTCGTTTCCCTGAGTAGGTTCCGCCGGGAAGTAGCGAGGGGTTCCTCCGCGACCAATAACTCACTTTCTCCCAAGCTCCTGCTTTACCAGCTCCTCGACGAACTTCACCAGCCCGGCGTGATCCAAGTCGCCGTTGCCCATGCCTTTCATGGCGGTCATCATCTGACCGACGACGCCGGTGACCATGAGCGGGACCCCGTACTCCGAGCCAGTCACCAAAGCTATCTTCAGATCTTTCTCGTGCAGGCGGATGCGGAAGCCGGGTTTGAAGTTGCGATCGAGCATTTTCTGGCCATGGGTTTCGAGGACTTTCGACTGGGCGAAGCCGCCGAGCAGCGCTTGTCTTACTTTCGCGGGATCGACCCCGGCTTTCGCCGCCAGCACCAGAGCTTCGCTGACGATTGCGATGGTCGTGCCCACGACCATTTGATTGGCTGCTTTGGTCACTTGTCCGGCGCCGGCGTCGCCGACATGAACGATGTTTTTGCCGAGCTTTTCAAAGATCGGCATGGCGCGTTCGACGGCAGCGGCTTTCCCGCCGATCATGATCGACAGCGCCGCGGCGATGGCGCCCGCTTCGCCGCCGCTCACCGGGGCGTCGATCATGTCGCAGCCGCGCTTCTCTGCCTCGGCAGCGAGTTTGCGCGCGACCACCGGCGAGATACTCGACATGTCGATTAACAGCGTGCCGGCTTTCAAGCCGGCGAGGATGCCGTGCTCGCCGGCGTAGACGAGGTCGACCTCCGGTGAGTCGGGCAGCATGGTGATGATGACTTCGCTGCGTTGGGCGACTTCCTGGGAATTCGTTGCTGGTTGCGCTCCTTCGATGGCTAATTCGTCCACTGCAGCGCGACTGCGGTTGTGAATCACCAACGGATAACCTGCTTTGAGAAGGTGGCGCGCCATGGGCTTGCCCATGATGCCGAGACCGATGAAACCGACGTTCGGGTTACTCATAACATGTCCTCCCTCACTACGATCATCATCTATGTTCCGATCGCCACGTGACCAGCGTCCAGAGAAAACTGCCGAAATCCTGGATCGAAAAAATCAGGGCCAGGGATCCGGGTATTATTTCCAAATGCCAAAGGATCGCCATCGCGATGGGGACCAGCGGTCGATCGAGCATGGAGGCAAAGACAAAGCCTTCGGCGTTTAGCCGGCCACTGGCAACGTAGAGCATGCCGACACCGCTCACCAGTATCCCGACAAGCCGGAAATAATTCTCCGCTTGCCCGACCAATAGCGGAAGCTGTAGTAGCCCCACAGCGAGTTGCGGCAAGAGCACGACCGAAACGCCTTCCACGAGAATCAGCCAACCGAAAATTTCCACGGTTCTGGCGGAACGACTCTGGCCTTCGGCAGTGAAAAGGCGACGAAACATTTCTCTACGGCAGAAAGCTGAGATCGATCACTTGCGGCGGTGTAACGGTTTTTGCTTTCGGGTTCTCTTTCGCCAACTCGTCGATGGCCAGCTGGATGCCTTTCAGCGTCGGTTTGCCGTCGTCGGGGAAGGCGCGGGCGCGAAAATTGTAGTCGGCTTCCGCCAGCTGGCGGTCGTCGGTGCGGATCGCTTTCATGGTTTCTTTGACGGCATCGGCGCGGTTGGTCTTATAGTAACGGATCGATTCGACGTAGGCGCGCAGGAAGCGACGCAGCCCTTCTGGATTACTTTTCAGGAAATCGCCGCGGGCGACCACGCCGGTCATTTGATAGTCGATCTCTTTTTCAGCGAAGTCGAGCATGGGATTCATACCGGCTTTCCTGGCCACATGACTGACCCCGGAAATCAGCGATGTCCCGTCGATGCTGCCGGCCTGGAGCGCGTTGATCCGTCCGGCGGAGCCGCCGCCTTGGATGAACTTGACGTCGTTCTTCGGATTCAAGCCGAATTGTTCCAGCGCCATCCTGGTCGCCAGCTCGTCGGTGCTGCCGTAGCGGGTGATGCCCAGGGTCTTGCCTTTTAATTGCGCTGGGGTGGTAATGTTCGGCCGCGTGAAGAACGTATAAGGAAAGCGGTTGTTGACGCCTCCGACGATCCTCACGTCGGCGCCTTCGACGAACCCATGGAGAAACACCGTGGCGCTGGTGGTGACGATGTCGAGGCTCTTCGCCAGCAACGCCTGCATCGCCACCGGGCCGCCGGTGATCAAGATTACTTCTAAATCGATATTGTGTTTTTTGAGAATGCCGGCATCCTTCGCCAGGGCGAAGGCGACCTTCTCAGTGCTGGTTGCGGCCGTAGAGGCCAGGCGGATCTTGGTAGGTTGGGCGAAGGCGGTAACTTCAAACAACAGCGAAGCAAGCAGCGCGAGTATGGCGATTGGTAATCGTGGCGCTAACATCTTTTCTCCTCTTCAATTAGCTTAAGCCAGATATGCCAAACCGATAAGCAAACGCAAGGCACCGGTAGGAATGTGCGGTTGATTTTGAAATGCCGGACGGGAAATGAGTTCTCGCTGCGCTCGAAATGACAAATAACGTCCGAGCGAAG
>DASSGE010000904.1:0-4547 GCA_035693605.1 Binatia bacterium | reverse complement strand
CGATTCACATTGAAGAGCCGCACAAACGGATTCTCAATGTGCCAGACCTTTTGAAGCTTTATTTGATCATTCCCATCGGTTACCCGGACGTATCGACCCGCGGCGAAGGCGTGCGCCGGCCGCTGCAAGACATGGTGCATCGCGAACGCTACGACATGAGCAAATACATGTCCAATGAAGATGTCATCAAGTATCTCTATTCGCTGCGCGAGGCGACGGTGCCGGTGCACTCGGCGTCGCGCGCCGTGGTCGCCGACGAGAAGAAGTAATCGAACCAAGAATGTCTCCCGCAAAGGCGCAAAGACGCCAAGTTCGAAATTGTTGTCATTTCGACCGAAGGGAGAAATCTCGGTTAGATCCCTCGCATTCGCTCGGGATGACGGGCAACGGCCCGTCACCTTTGCGCCTTGGCGGCTTTGCGAGAGTAATGAATCTTGCAGCGTTTCATCCGGTAGATTGAAGAGAAAGAATAACTTGGTGCAGTCCCCGATAAACCCCATCACCGTCGAGGTCGTGCGTAATGGCCTGGCGCACATCGCCAATGAGATGGCGACCGTGCTGCGCAAGACGTCCTACAACATGATGATCTACGAGGTGCGCGACTACTGCGTCGGCATCGTCGATCCGGACGGTAATATTCTTTCGCAGAATTTCGGCGCCTTGCCGATTTTTCTCGCCGATCTCGGCCCCGCCGTTGTCGACGGTGTGCGCATGCATGGACGCGACGGCTTTCGACCCGGCGATGTGCTGATCATGAATCATCCCTACGTTTGCGGCCAGCATTTGAACAATGTCGTGGTCTATACGCCGTTTTTTCATGAAGGCGAACTGGTAGCGTTTCTTGCCGTGCGCGCGCATTGGATCGATATCGGCGGCCGGCCGATGGGTTTCGGTTTCAGCGGCACGCGGGAAGTCTACGAAGAAGGATTGCAGTTTCGCTCGCTCAAGCTTTACCGCGGTGAACAGCCTAATCAGGAAATTTTCCAAATCATCACCGACAACGTGCGTTTCGCTGAATCCTCGCTCGGTGATCTGCGCGCGCAGATCGCCGCTTGCCGGGTCGGCGACCGCGGTCTTGGCGCGCTGGTGCAGCGCTATGGCTTGGACGCATTTTTAACTTGCGTGCGAACCATCTGGCAGCAGTCCGAGGCTTTGGCGCGCGAGCAGGTGGCGCGGATCAAGCCGGGGAGCTATGAAGCCGAAGCGCTGTTCGACAGTGACGGGGTCAATCTCGATAAGCCGGTGCCGCTCAAAGTCAAAGTCGAAGTTATCGGCAGCGATATGACTATCGATTTCTCCGAGATCAGCGAGCAGGTGGCGGGCTCGATCAACTCTGGTGAGTCGGGCGCCGTGGCCGCGGCGCGAGTGGCGTTCAAATCTCTGGTCGCGCCGTATTCACCTATCGACGAAGGTTGCTTTCGCGCGCTTAAGGTTGTCATTCCGGAAGGCAAAATTTTAAGTGCTACGCCGCCTTCGCCGGTAGGCAACTGGAGCCGGACTTTGCCGACGGTGATCGATTTGATTTTCCGCGCATTGGCGCCGGCGATGCCCGAGCGTGTCGCGGCCGGTCATAAAGGTGATATGGGCGGTTATGCTTTCTTTGGGATCAACCCAAACACCGGCAGGCGTTTTCTCTGTCAGACTATCATGGGCGGCGGTTGGGGTGGACGACCCTATGAAGACGGCGAAAATGCAACCGTCTCGATGTGCCAGGGCGATGTGCAGAATGCGCCTGTGGAGTTGCAGGAGATTTACTACCCAGTGGTCATCGAGCGTCAGCAACTGCGCGAGGGCAGCGGCGGCGCCGGCAAATTTCGCGGCGGCCTCGGCATCGAAGTTACGGTGCGCGTGCTGTGCGACGCGTCCACCAATATCAACGTCGAACGCCAACGCACGGCGCCGTGGGGCTTGTTCGACGGTGAATGCGGCGCCAAGGCTCGAGCGCTGGTCAAACAGTTTCCCGACGATGCCGGCGTCTGGCTGACCAAGAAGCCCAACTATCCACTTAAAGCCGGCGGCAGTGTGACTTTCTTTACCGCAGGCGGCGGTGGTTATGGCGCTGCCCATGAGCGGCCGAAGGAATTGCTTGAGCGGGATCGCCGCTTAGGTTATGTGACAAATCCCCCTCGCGGTTAGGGGAGATTTTCCGAACAAGTTTGCGGAGGCGTGTATGGATGAACAATCCGTTTTTGCAAATCGGTTGACGCAAGTGCGCGACGCCATGCGCGAGCAAGGGTTGCAAACTTTGATGGTGCACGATGCCGGGCGGCATAATTTTTTGCGCATGAACTACGTCGCCTATCTCACCGACTTCATCAGCGTCGGTCCGGATACGATGGCGGTGATCCCGTTGGACGACGCGCCGGTGCTTTATCTCGCCCCGGTTTGGGACATTGCCCGCGCCCGAGAAGAGTCGCAGGTGAAAGATGTCCGGCCATTCAAGGAGTTTTGGTCTTCTCTGAACAATGCCGGCAAGGTCGGGCTCATCGGCCGCGAAGCGATGCACGTAGGGCTTTATAATGAAATCGTCAAGACGCTGGGTCAAACGCCGGTCAACGCCAAGGACATCATCGAGACCATGGCGCGCTGCAAAGGGCCGTTAGAGCTGGAGCGCATGCGGCGCGCGGCGGCGATTGCCGATGCCGGCGTGAGCGCATTGCATCAGGACGCGCGGCCCGGTCTTAAAGAATACGAGCTTGCCGCCATCGTCGAATATAAGATGCGATCGCTCGGCGCCGAGGATAATTTCGGCATGGTGGTTGCCAACAACCACAACCAAGCGCTTCATCCGCCCACCGATCGCGCGGTTCAGCCTGGCGATATTATTATCGGCGAAATCACGCCCTGCATCGGCGGTCTGTTTGTGCAGATTTGCCGCACCGTCGTATTGGGCGAGCCGGCGCCGGTGGTACGCGAGAAGTATGCGATCCTGCACAAAGCCATGGGTTTCGGTATGGCGGCGGCACAGACCGGCGCGCCGGCAAGCGCGGTGGCCAAAGCGATCAACGGGACATTCGTTGAATATGGCTACGAACAATACTGCCGGCCGCCGTTCATGCGCGTGCGCGGCCATGGACTCGGCTGCGGCTCGTCGGCGCCGGGAAGTTTGGAAGACGATAATAAAACCAAATTGGCAGAAGGGATGACTTTTATCATTCATCCCAATCAATATATCCCCGAGACCGGTTACCTGACCCTCGGCGATACCGTAGTGATGGGCAAGACCCAGGCGGAGTCTTTAATGAGGTCGTCGTGGGAACTCCACATCAAAGAGTAGCAAAGTTTTCTGGAACCAGCTGGAACTATTGGAACGATTGGAACCGCTGGAACCGGCTGGCGGAATGTTCCAATCGTTTCATGGGATCCAATAGTTCCAGGTGGTTTGAGATTGTTTAGGTGATCATATGATATTTGGTCGACATTCAGTTTTGAAGCGCGGTTGTTCCACGTGGGATCCGGCGCTGGTGCCGCAGGCGGAGTTTCAGGCGCGGCTCGACGCTGTGCGCCAGGAGATGGCGCGGCGCGATCTCGACGCGCTGGTGATTTACGGCGACAACTATTCCTTCGCCGATATTTGTTATCTGACGAACTACTTTCCCAAAGTTCGCGGCGGCATAGCCATCGTGCCGCGCCACGGTGCGATTTCGATGTTGCTCAACATCGGCAGCCGGGATGTGCCATTTGCCAAGACCCTCACCTGGGTCGAGGACGTGCGCGCGTCGAACCAGGTCGGCAGCGACGGCGCCAAGATGATCAAGGAAAAGGGCTTCGAGAGCGCCAAGATCGGTTTGGCCGATTCCGGTCATGGTTTTCCGCTGCCGCAGTTGGAAGATCTCAAGAACGCGCTGCCGAGCGTGAACTGGCACGATTGCGATGACATCGTTGCGCCGCTGCGTTTGGCAAAGACACCGCGGGAGCTTTCTGCCATGGCTGAAGCAGGCAGCTTGCTACGCGATGTCTGCGCTGGTGCCGCATCCTTCATCAAACTCGGGCGCAAGGAATTTGAAATCATCGCCGACATCGATCGTTTGGCGCGCGACAAGGGCGCCGAGGATATCCGCATCCTCGCTGGCGAGCACCGGCTCAATCCGCCGAGCTTTAAACAAGCGGCGAGCTTGGGCTCCCACTGGGCGCTTTATCTCGCGGTGCAGCATGAGCGCTACTGGGCTGAGGCGGGGCGGACCTTCATTTTAAATAACGATAGCAAGATTCAGCCGGCCTACGACCGAGCCCAAGCGATCGTTGCCGCGATGGCGAAGCAGCTTCGGCCCAATGGTGCTGTTGCCGCCATCGACGACACCGCGCGTAGAGAGCTCGGCGAGTTCTACGCCAAAGCATCAGTTTACGGCCTCGCCAACGGTATCGGTCTCAATCAATGGGAAGCGCCGTTCTTGAATGAAAGCGACGCCCGTGAAGTCGGCGCCGCTACGGTCGGCGCGGCGACTTTGAATGAGAACATGACGCTGGCGCTGCGCGTGACTATCGAGAGCGAAGGGAAGATTGTGCTTTACGGCGATAGCTTTCATGTAACGGCCAGTGGGGCGAAG
>DASSGE010000903.1:0-2049 GCA_035693605.1 Binatia bacterium | reverse complement strand
GGTGACCACGAGCAACTCAGGCAACTTGTTCTTGATCTCGCGAATCGCCTGCTGAACGATGCCGTCGTCGGCGTAAGCTTCACTGCCGAGCTGATCCTTTTGCTCCGGCAAACCGAAAAGAATGACCGCGGGAATACCAAGAGCATGAGCTTCCTCGCATTCGTCGAGCGCGCGATCCACCGACAGTTGCGCCACTCCAGGCATCGACGACACCGGCTGAACTTTGTTTTTACCCGGCCCGACAAACAATGGATAAATCAAGTTGGCCGGCGCCAACGCCGTCTCGCGCATCATCGCCCGCAATCTGTCGTTGCGCCGCATTCGGCGCGGCCGATATCGTGGGAAGTCCATGCCGTCTCCCGGATTAGTCCTTGCCGCCGCGAAAGTACTCGATCATCGCTGCGATCAAGCCCTCGATGGTGAACTCTCGCGCCATAACCGCCACGTGGCCGCCTAATTCTTCGATCGTCTGCGCCGTGATCGGCCCGATACTGGCGATGGCGGCGGCGCCGGCCAGCGCTGCGAGGGATTCGCCGCCACAGAGTTGGACGAAATTAGTTACCGTGCTCGAACTGGTAAACGTGATCATATCGATACTGCCCTGTTGTAAGCGCTGGCGAATCGATGACGCATCAAACGCGGGCGTGACGGTTCGATAGGCCTCTACCACATCGACGATTGCACCCCATTGCCGCAGAGCTACCGGCAATACCTCGCGGGCTTTGGCCGCCCGTGGAATCAAAACTTGCTTACCGGCCAGCAACGCCGGATCCAAGGATTCAAGAATGCCTTCGGCCTGGTATCGTTTGGGGATTAGCGCCACGGCAACCCCGGCATCAGACAGCCGTTTGGCAGTCTCGGCACCGATGGCAACCACTCGCGCGTGGTGCAGGTCCGAGATTGTCTTTCCTGCCAATCGCAATCGTTCGAGAAACGGTTCAACGCTGTTCACGCTGGTAAAAATAATCCATTGGTAGGTGTATATCGAGTGCGTCGCGCGATCCAAAGCAGCAAAACTCGCAGGCGGTTGGATCTCGATGGTCGGGAATTCGACCACTTCGCCGCCCAAGGCTTCGATCCGTTGAGCCAAGCCATCCGCTTGTTTACGCGCCCTGGTGACGACAATGCATCTCCCGCCTAACGGTTTCTCATCGGCTGCTGCATCAGCGAAATTCCTCATGGCCTCAACTCGCCGCCAATATCTTGTCCGCACCCTGTTGGCGCAGCTCATCGGCCAAGCGTTGACCCAGCTTCTCGGCCTCAGCGGCAGGGCCCGTGAGATCCGCTCGGCAGAGCGTCGTGCCGTCCGGACTGGCAACGATGGCGATCATTTTCAACACACTGCCCGCCGCGCGGGCACGGGCGCCGATGGGCACATGGCAACCGCCGCTCAAGCTGCGCAGCAGCGCACGCTCCGCTGTAGTTTCCGCTGCGCTTGTCGCGTCATGCAGAAAGCTCAGGAACTGCCGCACTGGGCTGTCGTCACGGGCCTCGATGGCGAGCGCACCCTGTGCCACCGCGCTGACGCAAATCTCATCGTCGAGGATTTCTCCAATGCGGTCGGCCCGACCGATCCGTTTCAAGCCTGCCGCCGCCATGATCAAACCATCGGCCTCGCCGTCGTCGAGCTTGCGCAGACGAGTATCGACATTGCCGCGCATCGGCGTAACCACCAGGTCGCCGCGATAGTGCAGCAGTTGTGCTTGACGCCGCAGGCTGCCGGTGGCGACGCGCGCACCCGGCGGCAAATCGGCGAGTTTCACACCGCTCTTGGTGACCAACACATCGCGGGCATCTTCCCGTGCCGGCACCGCAGCGATGGTAAGCGCATCGGGAAGTTCCGTCGGCAAATCCTTCATCGAGTGCACCGCGATGTCGATCGTTCGATTCAGCAGCGCGTCCTCGATTTCCTTGGTGAACACACCTTTGCCACCCACCGCCGCGATCGGCCGGTCGACGAAATGATCGCCGCTGGTCTTGATGATCGACAATTCGACCGTAAGATCAGGATAGTGCGCCTCGATCTGCTGTTTCACCCACGTGGATTGC
>DASSGE010000902.1:0-3225 GCA_035693605.1 Binatia bacterium | reverse complement strand
GCGCAACTCCTTGGCGGTTGCGTTTTCCCTCTGCAAAGATTCGGCGAGTTCGCGGTCGCGCGCTTCGAGTTCCTGACGTAGCTCGGCAATCGTCTGCGCTTGTTTAGCCGGCAGCGATTTCACCGCAACACGGCGCGGCTTTGCCTTGGTCTTTCTTGAACCCTTTTTAGTCGTGCTGGCCATATCAACCAATAGACCGAAACGGAGACGTGGGTCGGGGGGAGAAGCTATAGGTATGACAGGATCGGCTCACGCCACGGCGGCAAACTCCCCCAGCGGCTGAGCTGACTTGTACTTCAGGCGGTTGGTGGCGTCAACGATGAAATCTGACTGTGCGGGTTTGGCAAACTTGCGCGGTCACGATTCAAATTCGAAAGCGCTTTCTGGCAAAGCGCTACATCGCGGCTTGAGCCAATTGACGCCTCGGACAAATCTCGCAGGATTTATTCGTTGGAGAGTCCATCACTGGCGTCGCCGCATGATTGTTTGATGGCCTTGTCCGTCCGATGCAGCAGGACTGGGAAATCGTCAGGCCGATCTATTTAGCCTGCTAAAGATTGAACGCCAGCAAAATTTTTTCGACCGATCGATGGGAAGGTCGGCGCGCACAGAGTAGCTCGGACGAAGACCGTGAGCTAACGCGCCTTCACCGCGCGCTTTCCATGGCTATCCTGCGGTACGCCGCGGGCCAACGACATGTGCGAATGAACACCAAGCCACCGGCCGTCCGGCTGTCTCGCCAAAACGATTGTCGCCCGGCCCGGACGGTCGAAGGCCGTTCCATCTTCATGGAAGCCGGTGCTTGTCCAGGGCGCGATCGCGACCGCCATCGCGCCGTCCGGTGCGGCCATGACCATGGTGTTTACTAGGTCGAACCGGAACCCCGCCGTCCGCGGCCAGACATTGTCCCATTGCCGTTCCGTCCAGGCCGATAGGCTCTTCACCAGCTCCTGATACGTGCCAAAAATAACAATGTCCGGGTGCCAGAACGGCCGCGCCGCGGCATAGTCAACCTCCCGCACGCAAACGGCGAAACGATCGAGCCACTCGCGCACCTCTACCGCAGTCTCGGAATTAGCCTCTGGTAGGGGCAGGTTCATTTGCATCTCTGGTGATCTGCTGGTTAGGGAACTGCTGCGGACCGGCAGCCGATTGCTTACTTGGGCGCCCATTGGACAACATCGCCCTAGGAGGAACCCGTCATGCATTCAGCGCATCAGCGAGAGCACGAAGCAATTTTGCCCCGTCGCCACGCCATGCGCTGCCGTGCATGCACGCAAGTGTTGTCGGGTTAGCCGCAGCCAGCCTGTCAAGCATTACGCGAGCGTTCTTCGTGTGCGAGAAGTAATCCATCTCGTGGCGGAAAGCCTCGCTCGGGCCAAGAATGTCCGACTCGGTGATCGGCGGATGATCGCTGCCAGGCTGGGTGAACAGGTCGCCGCAGAGAAGCGTCGATGTCCGTTCTTCCATCAGAAATCCGCATTCCCACGCGTGCGGCAGATGCGGCGTGTCGAACCAACGCACGGAGTGCTTGCCGAGAGTGAGTGGCTCGCCGTCGGCGAGGCTGCGGGGTGGCCGATCAGCGAGATCACTGATCGATACCATTGCCGCCACGGCGCCGCATAGCGGCACAGACTGCGGAGCAGCACCAAGCCATTGATTGAGCGAGCCGCACTCGTCGGCTTCGACATGAGAAAAGGCAACGTAACGAAGCCTCTCGACCGGCAAAACAGTAGCCACGGCTTCACGAACCAACGGAAACATCTTTCGTGGCCCGGTATGGAAGAGCAAGGGTTCATTATCCGTGATCAGGTATTGATTGAAAGAAAACCCGCCTGCGCCTTCGATCACAACCGGCGTATTGATGCGATAGATCCCATCCGCAACCTCATGCACATTCGTGCCCGACTGTTGGTTCGTCATAGCCATGAGATTCTCCTTGCGATATCGACAAAATTATTTTCGTCGGTTCCCAAACGCGGCTCGCACAGCAAATTACAGAATGCAGCCGGCCGCCGATTTTCACGTAGCCGTCCAGTTCACTTCGTATACCGCAATTGCATGATCAAAACCTTTCGGTGTTATTTCTCGCAAATCCGAGAACGGCAACCTTTTGCCGCGGCATTGGTCCAGCACCACCTGAGCAACTAGAATGCGCGCAGGTTCAGCGTGCGCACAAAGGCGCGCCGCCAGTTGGACCGCATTGCCGAAAAGGTCGCCATGCTCCTCGATCGGCTCGCCCGCGCTCAGACCGATGCGTACATATAACGGTGCATCGGGATTTTCCTGGTTATATGCGGCAAACGACTTCTGAATGGCAATGGCGCATTCGACCGCATCCGGCGCAGAGGCAAAGGAAGCCATTATCCCGTCGCCGGTATGCTTGACCTCGCGGCCCCGGAGTCTGTGCAGCGCAGCGCGCGTCAGGGCATTATGGATATGCACCAGATGGAGAGCTTTGGCGTCGCCATACAAGGTCGTCATTCGTGTGGAATCTTTTAAATCCGTGAACATAATGGCGCGGAACCCCGGATCAATCGAAACCTCGCCGGCCGTTGACGTGGTCACCGGCGGAGGATCCTTGATTCTGCCCAGGAAAGCGTCGACCACACTGGGATCGACCTCGAGAACCTCGTTGGGCACTGAGCCATGAGCTTCGTGGTGAGCGCGCTCGATAGTTTCTCGATTCGGCGCTTCAACGAGACAAAATGCGGTACAGCGCTGCTCATCGAACCAGTAGGTTAGAAACTTGACGTCATACTTGTCTTGCAACGCCATATCCCGCTGGTGCGCGTCAGCGAGGGCATGTCGAGTTGCTCCTTCGACGTAATGACGATCCATATACACAGGCATCTTTACAACTCCACGCTGGCTGATCCCGCTCGCCGACGCGTTCACGGCGTCGATTAATACGGATTTTCGACATTGGTAAAATGCAGATCGGGGCACACACGACGCAATCGTATAACTCTACAGCGCCTTTGCGTCATCACTCCGGCTCGCGGTCGTCATCGCCCTGTTGTCGACCGCAAGAAATCGGAATGTTGCAACGGCGATTTGGAACAGCCGCCGCAAAAAATTCATTGAACCGCTGTCTAGAAGGCGCTTGGCTGAATATGAATATCGCCGCTCTGACCGCTGGCAATGCGCAATATCTTCTGCCGCTCGGGGCTTATGACGACTGCCGCCTCAGAAACACCTCCACCACAAAAACTACTGTTCGAA
>DASSGE010000901.1:0-2376 GCA_035693605.1 Binatia bacterium | reverse complement strand
TTGCCGGTTCCTATCGCGGCTACGGCATTCCCCAGGGTGCGTGGGCCGGCGAACAGCAAATGGACGAGCTGGCGCGCAAACTCGGCATGGACCCGATCGAAATCCGCATGAAGAATATCTTTGTCGAAGGCGACATGTCCTACTGGGGCGAACAGCTTCACGCAGTCGGTTTGAAAGAAACCTTGATCAAAGCCACCGAGGCGATCGAGTACGGCAAAAAGTCGACGTCCAGCAAACCCGGGCTGAAAATCGGCAAAGGCTTCGCCTGCATCCAGAAGCCAACTCGTTCACCGACCACTTCCAACGCCGGCGTCACTGTCAACGCCCAGGGCGAAGTGACCGTGTTTGCGGGGACCGTGGAAATCGGCCAAGGCTGCAACACGATCCTCTCGCAAGTCGCCGCCGAAGAGTTAAAAGTCCCCATGGATAAAGTGCGCATACATCAGCTCGATACGGACGTTATTCCCTACGACGCTTCGACGACGTCGAGCCGGAGCACGTATCACATGGGCAATGCCGTGCGCGGCGCTTCGATTCACGCCCGTGAGCAAATAATGGAAGCGGCCGCGCCGATGCTCGAAGTCGGCGTCCGAGAACTCTCGATGGCCGACGGCAAAATCTACTCTAAAGATCAGCCCCAACAAGCCCTGCCCATCGGGGATGTGGTCAAGCGCAAGCTCGGCATAAATGGCATCGTCCGCGGCGACGCCTCCTACACTTACGAGATCGGCAAGGATTTGGACTTGGAAACCGGCCACAGCGATCATGCCTCGGCATTTTACATGTACGCCACCCAAGCCGCCGAAGTCAGCGTCGATGAAGAGAGTGGGCGCGTACGCGTTCTAAGAATGTCGGCCGCCCACGACGTTGGTAAGGCGATCAACCCGCTCAACTGCGCCGCGCAGATCGAAGGCGGTGTGGTTATGGGCATCGGCTCGGCGATCCATGAAGAGATGGTGATCGACGCCACCGGCAAAGTACGCAATCCCTCTTTCCTTGACTACCATTTAGTCACTTCGCTCGACTGTCCGGAAATGATCCCGATTATCGTCGAATGCGCCGAGCCTGAAGGCCCCTACGGGGCGAAGGGATTGGGCGAACCTGGACTGGCGCCGACGCCTGCTGCCATCGGCAATGCCGTAGCGAATGCCACAGGCGTACGTATTTACGATCTGCCGCTCAAGCCGGAAAATGTTTTCTGGGCGCTGCAGAAGCATAAAAAAAACGCCGCCTGAGCTTTCTCACCTCGAATTTTCAATGACTTTCGTTTAAAGTTTATGCACCGGCTGAGATCGCTCAGCCGGTGTATCCCCTTATCGCGGAGGACCACGTAATGCGGATTTCTTTTCGCCGATCGCTCTTAGCGTGCGCTATGGCTGCCTCGATGTTCTCCGGCCTACCGGCAATGGCGGCGGAAACCGGGCAGCGCACCAGCCAAACCGCGCCCGGCATGCCCGCAGTGATCGATCCCAACAATATTTACAGCGAGACCCGCTCGGACAAGTTGAGTCCCACCGTAGCCAAGCACTTGAGCCGAGTGTACGTGCCCAACCGCAGCTCCAACGATGTCTGGGTTATCGACCCCGAATCGCTAAAAGTCGTCGACAAGTTTAAAGTGGGCATCCACCCACAGCATGTGGTGCCGTCTTGGGATTTAAAAACACTCTGGGTTAATAATAACGCCGAAGGCCGCCACGACGGCAGCGTCACACCCATCGATCCCCTCACCGGCAAGCCCGGCAAGAATATTCCGGTCGACGATCCCTACAACATGTACTTCACGCCGGACGGCAGCGCCGCCATCGTCGTTGCCGAAGCGCGCAAGCGTCTAGATTTCCGCGATCCGCAGACCATGGCCATGAAGTATTCCATAGAAACGCCGCAGTGCGGCGGCATCAACCATGCCGACTTTTCCGCTGACGGCCGCTACGCGATATTTACCTGCGAATTCGCCGGCTCCTTGGCGAAGATAGATTTGATCGAGAAAAAAGTCGTCGGTTATCTGAAATTATCCAAAGGCGGAATGCCGCAGGACGCACGTATCTCGCCGGACGGGAAAGTTTTCTATATCGCCGACATGAAGGCCGAAGGCGTGTTCGTCATCGACGGCGAGAAGTTCACCGAGATCGGCCATATCAAAACCGGCCTCGGCGCCCATGGCCTCTACCCCAGCCGCGACGGGACCAAACTCTACGTCGCCAACCGGGGCGTCGCCAAAGTCTACGGTCCGCCCAAAGGCAAGGGCAGCGTCAGCGTCATCGACTTCGCCACCCGCAAGGTCGAAGCCACCTGGGTTATCCCGGGAGGAGGCAGTCCGGACATGGGTAATGTCAGCATAGACGGCAAAAAACTCTGGCTCTCCGGCCGCTACGATAA
>DASSGE010000900.1:0-7980 GCA_035693605.1 Binatia bacterium | reverse complement strand
AAACATGCAGCGATACGCTCGGTTTTATGGCCGTGTTTTCGACGCTGTGAATCGTCGTGCTCGGCAATACCACCGCCCGGCCAAGGGCGCAGTCCATCTCTCCGACCCGTTCGAGTTCAGCAAAACCAGGGACACTGCCGTTATCGAGGCGCCGCCAGAAAATATTTTTCTCCGCGCCTTCAAGGCCGACGACAATCCCCCAGGTGCCGTGATTGTGCGGCAGCGTCGCGCCGCTCGGCAACCAGCTCAAAAGCGCAATCGCGAGCGAGTGATCCGCCTCTTCATGGAGTAAATTGAAGCGGAACCCTTTCTCAATATTTGAATGAATCGCCGGTTTACTCTTTAAGTCCGAACTGGCAGCCAAGCGCTCGGCCAACGGCGCAACTTGGCGGAGAACATCTGTTTCATCCGCCGTGGCGACGGTGATCGACCGCAGATCCGCGACAAATTGCGACAAAGAATAATTTGCGTCCATATGCGAAGAATTAACTTTTAGCGAGAGGCCATTCTGAGCATCTGCCGCGCCAGCGTCGGCCAATCGGCATAACGTCCAACGTTAGCGTGATCCGCGCTGGCGCGATTCCACGGGCAATCTATTAAAGCGACCGGGAGCTCCATCCGCGACGCGAGGAATTTTGCCATCGGCAAGGAATCTTCCACTGCCCAGCAATATTTCTGCTGCGCCAACTCATCGAGGCGAATCGCAATGGTGTTGTCGGTGGCAAAACGCGAATACTTATCGACCATGCAAAAGGATGCATACGGCACGCGATGACGGGTCAGCCACGCTAACGATGGCTCGTAGGATTCGGGCGGCCTACCCGTCACGATGGCGATCTCGTAGCCGTTGTTCGCCCATTGCTGAAGCGTGGCGATGGCGCCGTCGATAGGTGCCATTTGCATGAGCTCGTCCGGCCGATGGACGATGCGGTATAACTCGTCGGTCTCCGCCGGGCGGAGGCCGCAGGACGACCCGATGTCGAAGTCGGTCAGGTCTTCGTAAGCGATCCGCTTGTTGAATTCGCGCGCGACAATAACAAGAAAATGGCGCGCGGTTTCGCAAAGCACGTCGTCAAGATCGACATAAATCGTTTTCGAGGTCATGCTTGTTTACTCGCGATTACCGTCGCTAACGATAACCAGCTCAAGTGTTCCCGAGCGATTATCGACCGAGATACTGGCATTGCGCAAGAACACCCGGCCGAGTATGCCGATCACATCGGCGCGATGCTCGAAACTTTTCTCGCGCAAGGATGGCACCCCGACACACTCCAGCACTGTGGAATACAACGATTGGCGGCCTTCCGCATCAACCGCGGCTAGCGACACACGCCCCAGGTAAAATTGTAGCGTGCCGTAGCCGTGAATGCCATGCACGGATCGCGTGCCGCGCGGCGAGAGCGCTAACATTTCAGCAACGGCTAGGTCGATCATCGCGCCGTACGCTCCAGTGTCGATGAGAAACTCGCCGCGGATCTCTCGACCGAGATCATCATGCTCCCGGCTCCAACTGCCCTGCACCAGAGGCCCGGCCTCGACCAGCCGCTCGGGACTATTGTCGATTCTAACTATGTACTTCTCCATAGAAAATCGTTTCAATCCAACTATCAGCGCTTTGAGACAAATTCGTTGTCGCGAACCGCGAAGCGTAACGGCTTATCTTTCCATTTGCCGGCATAATCGACGCCGATGCGCGGCGTCGCGTCAAACTTCGGTGTCGGTTCACCGCGGTCTTCCAGGAAAAGAATCTTGCCGCAGACGTCTTGGCCATTGAGTGATCGGTCGATGGCAAACGCTTGGCAAAGTTTGCCTGGCCCGCTGGCGAGATTGTGCAACAGATGGCTCTTCCGATGCTGTTTCATCACCTGAATGCCCCGCACCGGCTCCACCGCCCGGATCAGAACCGCAGCGGGATAATCTTTCGCCTCCGTGACCAAATTGAGCATGTTGTAGAAGCCATAGATGAAGTAGACGTACGCGTGGCCCGCGGCGCCGAACATCACCTCGGTCCGTTTGGTTCTGCCTCTGGCGGCGTGACAGGCCAGATCATGCGGACCGAGGTACGCCTCTGTCTCGACAATCCGCCCAACCAGAGTAGCGTCGGCATACCGATGGACGAGAAATTTGCCCAGCAATTGCTTGGCAACATCGATAGTCGACTGTTCGTAAAATGAGCGAAGAAGTTTCAAGCGAATCGTGTCAAGAACGACGGAGCCCCTGGTTGCCGGTCAAGAACTGACCACTGAACGCTGACAGCTACGATCTACCCCGACTGCGGCAGGCCGTCTTTGATTTCTACCCAAGGCGCCTTCGAACTGACGTGAAGATGTTTGGAAATCGTGACGCCCGGATCGCTATCCAAACTGCCTGGACGAAAGCGTAGAACAGCAGGATCCCGATCTTTGCGTTTCAACAACGGTGTGCCGCACCGGCCGCAAAAGATCCGATGATTCCCCGGCGATGACTGCCACTCCTTCAACAACTCTTGTCCTGCCGTGAAACGAAAAGCCGCCGCTGGAATCGACGCACCACTGGCAAAAGCCGAACCCGACGTCTTCCGACACAAGCTGCAGTGGCAGTTGGTCAGCGAACCCAACTCGCCGTCGATCTCGTACTTCACTCCGCCGCATAGACATGAACCTGTAAGCATCGGCCCTCCGGATTCAGGATAAATTATCGGTTTTTTTTAAGCTTGCCTAGCAGCTCTACAAGGTTAATAGCAAGGATCCGCCGTAGCTGGCCAAAGACACGAAGCTCAAACCGGCGCACGCGGCAAAACGTTGGGAATACTAACCCAAAATCGGCTTTGGCCCTGAACGACTGGATCCTGTCGGAGGAATGACAAACCTTGTCGGCGAGCCCCGGGTCATATCGTCGCGCGCAGGGGCGTGAAATAGACCACTCGGCGCTCATCGAAACGACAGCTTATTCGCCGATGCCGATTTCGTCGACACGAATACCGGCAGAGATTTCCGCGCGGCATCCCGACCGCACGCTCGGGGGTAGCTCTACAGTCCGTAGAACCGGCGCGGATTGTCCGAGACGATCTTGCGGGCGACCGAAGCTGGAATGTCGCCGCTCGCACCGCGCCGCTCGATGACGTCTAAAGCCTCAATCTCCGCCGATTGATCGGCGTGGCTATAGTCGGTGCCGATCATCAAGCTGTCCTCGGTGCCGTATTTGAGGATGTACGGCAGATCGTCGTTGGTGTGGCAGGCGACGTAGAAACGATACTTGCGAAACAGATCTTCTTTCACGTCGATGGGCAGAAACGTCCGGCGCAGCATTTTGGCCATCAGATCGGCATGCAGAAACGGCACCCACGACGCGCCGGTTTCGATGAAGCCAACCCGGAGATTGGGGAACTTATCCGGTATACCGTTCTCGGCCAGCGCGCTAAACGCCGCGATCGCAATCATCCCGCCGCCCATTCCGTTGCCGGGCACGGTCATCGATTGGATATGACTCGTCGCGTTGTGAATGCAGATTGGCAGATCCAAGCGGCTCGCCTCTTCGTAAACCGGGAAGAAGTGCGGATCGCTGGCGGCTCTGTCGTCGCACTCGATGCCTTTTTTAAACACGCCGCAAGCGCCATGATCCTTCGCCCAGCGCAGTTCCTTGACCGACTCGTCGATCGATAAGTACGGCATCATCGCCACCCAACGCAGCCGCCCTTTGCTCTTCTCGGTCGCCGCGGCGATCCAGCGGTTATAGGCCTTGCATAGCGCCACCTCGATTTCCGGCCGTGTCGTGTAAGAGTGCAGAAACATCGTCGGATAAAGCACCTGGACGTCGACGCGCAGCTCGTCCATATGGCGCAGCCGCGCCTCGACGTCGAGCAGCTCCCGGGTTTCTTTGACTGTGCCGGTGCGCTTGTCGTCGCGCCAGCGCCGCAGCAGGATCGTGCCGTCGATCATCCACAGCCGATGCGGCCGCGCATCGCCATGCGCCGTCGCCCCGCCGGGATCGAGCGATACCGGCTTAAAGCGCCTGTCGTTTTCCGCCAGGTAATCCCAAGTTGCATCCGTCTCGTCCACATGGGCATCGACATCGACACGAAACATAAGACCTCCTCGCGCAGCCGGGATTTCAAGCTACGGTTTACAATACTCAGAAACGGAATATTTGCTCGGGCAAACCAACTCTCGAACGTCGTTTATTGCACGGTTGCAGGCCTGTCAAGGAGAGAATTCACTAACGAACTGATCGGCGCCCCTCGAATTTAAAAAGCGCAAGTGGAGAAAGGGCGAAACCGCGGTTCACCTGACATGAACCGACTGGCTCGATCGCACAAATTAAATAAACTGGCCAGGGGCGGGGGTTTTAACCCCGCCCTTGCTAGCCGCTGGCCGTCAATGTCAATAACCGACCGACGGGTCCCGGAAGCTAAAGCTCCTTCCGGCACCCTCTATCGCTTACCATTTCGAAAGTATTTGCCGCAACTTGCTTGCACCCTTCGGCGCCGGCACCCTGCCCGCAAGTATATCTTTCGCCTCCACAGGCTTGCCATAATAGGCCGCATTGTCTTCTTTACGCGTGGCGACAACCGTCCCCTCCACGGAGAGTCCGCCAAAAACTCCCGAGCTGCGGCTGTAAGAGTACATCACCGACTGCAACCCTACTCTGGCTTCGGTATCGCGCCCGATCGGACCCGCCGTTACGCTCAAATTGCCGCCGAGGGTAACGTCGCCGTCTTTTGTAAAGGCTTCCACTGCGGCAGGGGTGTTGAGAATAATCACAATTTCAGACACCTGAGCTCCAGCCTGAAAACCGAAGCCCACTCCTCCGGTGCCGATTGCCGACGGGCCGCTCCAGCCCTTGCCGGTGCGGGCAATGACAATGCCCTTGCCGCCTCTGCCGCTAACGACAAATCCCGCCTTGGTAACGGTAAGAATCGCCAGACCTCGGGCATTGCGCAGGACCGCGGTTGGAATCGCCTTCTCAGGGATTTTCTGAAAGCTTTCAATAATCGCTACCGCCTGGTCGACATCGTCCTGATAGTTGGCCTGAGCGCTGTTGGTTAGTAAAGCTGCACATATCGCTATGGCGATTAAACAGAACTTTTTTTGCATATCGTCATTCTCCTTTTCTTAAGCCAATATTATTCTAAGCATGCGCTGTCACTGTCTCTGCAAACGTCTCGGTTACCCGCCTAACAATATCCAGTTATCATTCACGCTCGTTTCGAACGCTTCGGGGACTAGAGCGATTCTCACGCAACTAACAGGCCTACCGGCTTAGCGCCGCACTTAAACCTCTCTAACATACTCGGTCTTCTACGAGAAACTTCTTTCACAATAAAGACTTAGATTCCAGAGGTGATATTTTTAAAATGCCTTCTATCGGAGGACTGCTCGTGAAAAGCATTTTCACTAGCGGCAAAGCAATCCGAGATTTTTTGCGGCAATGCCAAGTTACTTTCTCCGAGTCCACTCACGATTCTCCGAAAGGCTGTCCCTGGGAAACCGACCGATCTTGGCATCGGCGAGGATGTCTACATCGGTCGCCGCGGAATGTTCGCCTGCCAACCCACCGAGTGAGTCTCGCTGTCCAGCTGGGATTTTTCACATCCCGTTTCTAGCGTGGTGTACGCGCCGCAATTCGCGTTCCGCGCGACGCGCCTGTGGTACGATGCGCAGTGGGCTCGGAAGCAGCGGCAAAAATCGACGGACGATGTGGGCAAACCGCCGAAGTCGCCGTTCCCGGACGTCGTTCCACGCCAAACCGTAACCACGCCGCAATTCATCGGGCAATAGACCCGCCGTGACCAGACGAAAAAGGGGCCCCGCCGGCCGGAGCAGCCAGGGCCGCGGATAGAGAATATCGCGGGCTAGTGCCCGTGCCATTGGACCGACCGTGATCGCGCCCCCGACAACCATCCGCCGCATGTAGGCCTCGAAATCGACCAAGCGGGTCGGAACAATTTCCGGACGAATTTTGAAGAGCTCGGCAAGCCGCTTCGAATCTTCGTAGTAACTGCACTTGGCTGCAGTACTCAAAGGCGCGACAAACGCCTGGTAAGCGATCAATGCCGAATCTACCAACGTGGCGTGCACCCAGAGCAGCAGATCTTGATCGAGGGCGAAATAGTCTCGTGCGCCTCCCGGCTCATTTGCTGGCACGGCACCGCGAACTCGTCCATGCACGCGGTTGACGTGCTGCAACGAAGCTTCCGCCCGCTTGCGCTCGTCGAAGCCAATTGACCACATAGCATTCATGGTTCTCTGTAACCGGCCGAGCGGATCGGTTTTGAAGTCGCTATGCTGAGCCACCCCGGCGGCGACCCTTGGATGCGCGAGTTGCATCAGCAGCGCACGGCCGCCAGCAAGCAGCAATGCCATCTCACGGTCGACGCGCCAAAGCTCGCAGTCCGGCGAAAAAAAGCGCTTGCTTGCCGGGCAAGCTTTCAGAATCGTCATGAAAACAGCTTAGACAGCGGGAAGTGCCGAGACAATACGATCCGCGTTCGGCCGGCCGACCTGCTTCACCTTCGCAGGTTTTAAACCGCAAGCAGGTTTCTCCAAAATCAGCGGCGCGAAGCCTGGATCGACAGCGGGGAGAGTCAGGAGGCATGCCAAACCAGGATCAAAAGCGACAGGCGTAACGAGCGTCACGGTATGCGATCAAGATGAACGGATCACGTATTTACGATCCGTAAAGAGCGCACGTTAAGTTGTGCGGGGTTGTTGATTGCATAAACTCGCCGTGTCGAGTCTCGAGGTCATTTGCGCCGCGGCCCGGATGGCGTCGAGAACGGAACCCGTTCGGTGGATTACTTGATCTCCTTCACCAGACTCCAGTCCACCAACTGACTCAACGGAACGTCTTTAGTTATCTTCAACCGCTCTTTGGTGAGCTGGACATCGAGCAAAACCCCTTTGTCCGAAATGATGCCGTCATCGCTGAAGGATTTGAGCGAGGTGTCGTAAGCTTTGGCTGCCTGCGCCGGAGTTATGCGCAGATAGTCAGCGAGCATCTGCACCGTCTCGCTGCGGTTTTGTTTGAAGTAACGCGTGCCGCGCACGGTCGCCCGCACCATGCGGCGCACTTGGTCGCGCTGGGTTTGCAGTTTGTGATCGGTAACGGCCATGCCCGACAAGGGCAGTTCGATCAGATCACCGAGATAGACCATACGCTTGAAACCTTCGTCTTCCGCTTTCACGGCAAACGCTACATCGATGGGCGTGGCGTCGATGGCGCCGCTGCGCAGCGCGGCCAAGCGCGTCGGGCTCTCGCCGGTAACGATGATTTTTACGTCCTTGTCCGGTTCCATGCCGAAATGGCGCACCGCCACTCGGGAAAGATAATCGACGGTGCCAGCCACCGAGTCGACGCCGATCACTCTGTTCCTGAGATCCTGGGGCGACAGGATGCTCGGGCGTGCGATCAACACATGCAGCGGCCGGCCGGCGATGCCGACGACATTCTTGATCGGTACGCCGGTGACCGCTGCGCGCAATGCCGAGCCCCACGCCAACAAATAATCGATGTCGCCGGCGACCAGCGCCTGAACGCCCAAGGTCGGCTGCATCTGCACCTTGTCGACGTCGATACCTTCGGCTTTGTAAAAGCCTTTGCGCATGGCGACGACGACAGGGAACTCGAACAGTCCTCGGCTTGGCGTGGCGATTGAGACCCGTTCGGCGGACGCCGCCCGAAGACCCATGACCAGAGGCGCCGTGAGTATCAGCAACAACGATACTAATCGTCTAAGACCTTCTCCGAACTTCATTGGCGGCAATTTCCCCCACAGCGTTTTCCTACTCCAAGCGCACGTTCTTTTTGAAGTCATAAGTCGCGGCATAATCGCTTTCATACGTACAAAAGATACGATTGGAGTCCCAACCGTCAGCAAAGCATTTCTTGAGAAAACTCATCATCAACTTCCAAGCATCGTTGGCGGCTTCTTTGCGGTAGCGGCCCGGCATGGTGTCGTTGAGCCAGCCATGGGGCGCATCGCGGTAAATGCGAATGTGGCAG
>DASSGE010000899.1:0-2327 GCA_035693605.1 Binatia bacterium | reverse complement strand
CAAGCCACGGGAGTGTGACGCTCGAAGTGAACGACAATATGAAGCACGGTGTTGAAAGACTAAACAAATCGTCGCGTCGATCGCTCCGGTGGGTGATTCTAATTACCTGCATTGCGCTCATCGCTGCGGGCTGTGCCACGCCGATCGGCGTAACCCGAGTGGATCCGCGCACGGCTCAATTTGATCTCACCGCCAACGCGCTCAACACCGACAGGCCGAGTTCGTTTTCTACTCGCCAGCTTGTTAATCTCGGACTCGATGAGCTGTTCGATGATAAACCCAAGGAAGCGCTCGCCAAACTGCATAAGACTTTGACGCCCACCGGGGACGAGGACCGGACCTTCGCGCTTGCCGAACTTTCGTTTCTTCATGCCGAGCGTAGCGGCGATCGATCCTATTATTTCGCCGCGACGGCATACGCATTCGCGTTTCTCTTGCCGGGTAAAAATGGCACGCCGCCCAGACCCATCGACCCGCGCGGGCGCTGGGCGGTCGACATTTACAATCGGGCGTTGGCGCGCGGCTTGACTGACGACGACGGCGAACACGTACTGCTGCGGGGCGGAAAGTTTACTCTCCCTTTTGGAGAATTAACCGTTGCCTTCAATGAACAGGATTTGATCTGGACCGGTTTTCGCCTCAAGGACTTTGTTTCTGCCGCCGAGCTTCAGGTGCGCGGCCTGCGCAACCGTTATCGTGAACCCGGCGTTGGCGCGTCATTGGTGGCCGGTATCGAGCCAATAGAATCGTTGGCTACCGCGCAGTACAAACGCATCCCGCCGCGAATAAAAATTCCGGTTTCGGCTTTTCTGCGCTACGAGGACGCTCGCAGCGAGCTGGTTTCAGGAAATCTCACGGGTCGTTTGGAAGTCTACAATCCCGACTCGGCACGGACGGTGAAGATCAACAATGTCGATGTCCCCATCGAATACGAAGTATCGTCGGCTCTGGCCGACACCTTGGAAGGCTCGCCGGTCTGGGACTTCGAGCTTGCCGGTTTTCGCTCCGGCGATTTCAGCCTGATAAAAACAGGTGACGGCCTTTTCATGTTTGGTCCGCATCGCTTTGGGCGGATTCCGCTCGTGCTCGTGCACGGCACCGCGTCCAGTCCGGCGCGTTGGGCGGAATTGGTCAACGAAGTGTCAAATGATCCGCGGCTCTTTGACCGCTACAATATTTGGTATTTCCTGTACAACACAGGCAATCCGATCGCCTACTCAGGGATGCTTTTGCGCGACGCTCTAACCAATGCCGTCGGGGAAATTGATCCGGAAGGAAAGGATCCCGGCCTAAAACAGATGATCGTCATGGGGCATAGCCAAGGCGGCTTGCTGACCAAGATGACCGCCACCGACAGCGGTATGCATCTTTGGCCTTTTAGAGTGCCCCCCCAAGAGCTCAAAGTCGGCGCCGAGACCCGCGAAATGTTGACCCGCGCGCTGATTATCAAACCGCTGCCGTTTGTGAAACGGGTCGTCTTCGTCGCGACGCCGCATCGCGGCAGCTATCAGGCGCTTGGTCTTCTGGGTGCCTTGGGCTCGTGGCTGGTGAACATGCCGGGCCGGCTTGCCAAACTCAGCGTCGATCTATTGACGCTGCAGACGCAAGGAGTCTTTCTCGGTTCGGTGAGCGGTATTCCGACCAGCATCGACAACATGAACCCGAACAACGCGTTCATTAAAAATCTAGTCTCAATCCCGGTTGCCAATGGGGTCGTCGCGAACTCGATTATCGCCGTTGACAGCGACGCACCGCTCAGTGAAGCGGGCGACGGCGTGGTGAAGTATATGAGCGCGCATCTCGACGGCATCGAGTCGGAAAAAATCATTCGATCCGGCCATTCGGTGCAGGGCAATCCCGAAACGATCCTGGAGGTCAAACGTATTTTGCACGAACACGTAAAGGGATTGCCGCCGCTTGTTCCGAGTAATGTTTCCAACGAAAACAAGTGAAAACGCCAACGATTAGGCGATCACCATAGCCATAAGCCCGCGATTCTGCTTGCGCCGAGACAGTGCGCGGCAAGCTTAAGCGCTCGTGGGCGTCTGGCCCCGCTTATGACCGACCGACGTTTAGCAAAATACCGAGCGTTGCAGCGAACCGATGCCTTGCCGGCCAAGTCGCGCGAGCGCGGCCGGCCGCGGGCGCGGGAGACCCGACCGTCCTCTATTGGATCGAAATCCAATGGCGCCGTTTCTGGTTCTTGAGTAGAGCGGAAAGGCGAGGGGTTCTGCCAAACCGAAATGGATACCGGTCTGCGCCGGCATGACAAAAATGTGATTGTAGTCACAGCTGAGCAACGCGGTTTAATATCCCGGCTCCGACTC
>DASSGE010000898.1:0-6906 GCA_035693605.1 Binatia bacterium | reverse complement strand
CCGATCTGACGGCCGAGAATTTCCAGATCGCTCGTCAGATCACCGAAAGTCAGCTCAACCATATGGTTCGCTTGATCGACGATCTTCTGGATATCAGCCGCATCAGCAGCGGCAAGATCGAATTGAAAAAGGAACGGGTGGCCTTGAAATCAATTGTCGACCAAGCGCTGCAAACGTGCCAGCCGCATGTGGACGCGGCGGGCCACCGCGTTTCGGTGGCGCTGCCGCCCGGCACTGTCTATCTCGAAGGCGACCCCGTGCGGCTTGCCCAGGTGTTGTCCAACCTGGTCAACAACGCCTGCAAGTATAGCGAGAACAACGGCCGCATCGAGATCACGGCGACGGTCGAGAGCGAAAATACTCTGCGCCTGTCCGTCAAGGACACAGGTATCGGCATTGCCGCCGAGCATCTGCCGCGAATCTTCGAGCTGTTCTCCCAGGTCGGCGCGGTGTTGGACCGTTCGCAGGGAGGACTCGGCATCGGCCTGGCTCTGGTACGCGGTCTGGTTGAGCTGCATGGGGGCAGCATCGAAGCTCGCAGTCAAGGCGCCGGCACAGGCAGTGAGTTTATCGTGCGCTTGCCAATCGTCGCCGTACGCGAGGAAGAACTCATCGAGCCATCCGCCAACGAAATCTCTCCGAGTTCCGCCGCGACGAAACGTATTCTCGTCGTCGACGACAACCGGGTGCAAACCAAGTCACTTGGCCTGCTGCTTAAGTATAACGGTCACGAAGTCAAAGTCGCTTTTGATGGCCCGAGCGCGCTGGCGATCTTGGAGGACTTCGTTCCCGACATCGCGCTCATCGATGTCGGCCTGCCGCACGGCATGAGCGGCCACGATCTGGCGCGCCATATTCGCGCGCAGCAGCGCTTCGATAAGACTATCTTGATCGCCCAGACCGGCTGGGGCCGCGACGAAGACCGCGAACGCTCGCAGGCCGCCGGCTTCAACTATCACATCGTCAAACCGATCGATCACGATCAGCTGCAACGGATCATCGACGGCACGGAAAGCAAATGATTTTCCGGCGGTGAATTCTAAGACTCGCGATCGTACACGGTAATCGTCACATCGTGGAGCCGCCAGTTGATTTTTTTGGCGTCCGCGGCCGCGCGGCGAATTTTCCCCGGCAGGTCATCCGGTAAACCACGCGGCGTAACGAAGACCTCGCCAAAAAATACATGGCCGACTTCACGCAAGCGCACGCTGGCGTTGGCGACCCAATCGAGTCCATTGATGAATTTATGCAACTCGTCGGGCAGCGGCTCGGGTCCGGAGCGATCGGTTTTCATCGGCCGGTGCTCCATCAGGTCGCGCACCGCGACATACGCGTTTGCCGCGCCGTCTTTGATAATGTCGGCGGAGACCAACGCTGCGGCCAACGGATCGAGCCACCACAGACCGAAGCCGACACCGAGCACGCCGCAACCGGTGGCGACCTCCGTCATCCAGTCGGCTTTCATCATCTGCGCGTCGGCGTAAAGAATTTTGTCGTGAATCTTTGGCGCGAGTTGCAATTTGGCCCGTCCGAGGAAAATCGTCGGTATCGTGGAGTAGGTCACCGCGACGAGCATGGGCCAGCCGCCCCAGACGGTATAGCCGAACAGAGTTGTCCCGCCGATGGTCGTGCGTTCAAGCGAAATTAATTTCGCCAGCGCCTCGTAGAGTAAAAATCCGCCCATGGCAAAAATCGCCAGAGAGGCGGCGAGATAACCGACCGAAACCACGCCATGGTAGCCATAGGGAAAATCATCGTCCGGCTTGCGCCGCGCGACGCGCGCGCAGAAAAGAAAAACGGCCGCCGGTATCGCCGACAGCGCGTTCTCGAAAAAGCTCGTGCGCATGGCTTGGGAAGTGCTCATGGTCAAGCCGATGAGGATCACCGAGCTGGCAATGTAGACCAGAGTCCAGCTTTCCAAGCGCCGCGCTTTGGCCAGGTCGCGCTGTTTTTCAGGCGGTAGATCGAACGGATCCGCCGGCCTCATGGCGGTGCGCTCCTTTGCTGTGCCGCGGCGCGGCGTTTCAGGCTGTCGCGATCCTGCGCGGCAAGAAATCGGTCGAGGGAGAATAGCAGCGCGCTCTCGCCCGGCGTCACCGCGAGCAGATGTTTTTTCCTGTTGCCGTGGCGATCGTCGACTTCGACATAAGGCTGCGTCAGCGCGAGTTTCGAGTGGTACGGCGTCCGGCTGTCCAGCCCCGCCGCCAGGACATCGAGCTCGCGCCGGTTGAGTGCATCGACCAGGTTGGATTCGGCACCACGCTGCCATCGCACCCGCGCGTTGATCGATTTGGCCCAGGTCTCGATAAGCTCGGGCTCAAGTCCCGTTACGGTCTGGTTGTCGAAATGCACCCACGGCGGATTTTCGACCACGCCGACGCGCAACTCGCCGCCGCTGGCGCGCTCGAGTGCTCCGGCATTATCGCGCGGCAGCGAATCGCAGCCGATTAAGGCGAAGCATACCAATAACCATTCCCCGCGCCGTAAGATACTTGTTTGGCGAGTTCGTAAACTCCGCGCCGCGACTGCGGCGCTGCTCGTCTTGGCGCAAATCACATCTGCTTCTCCGACACCGTCGCTAAGATCTGTTTTACCTGGGCGAAATCAGCGGGCTTGACCAAGTGGTGATCGAAACCGGCTTCGCGCGAGCGCTGCCGATCTATTTGCTGGCCATATCCGGTCACGGCCGCCAGTACGGCATTTTGTACGACTGGTTCTTGGCGTATCCGCTTGGCGATTTCATAACCGTTCATACCCGGCAGTCCAATGTCCAATAGCACGACGTGGGGCCGGCAGTTGATGGCGGTTTCCAGCGCGACAGGGCCGTCATAAGCGGTTTGCACTTCATGCCCCAGCGACTCCACCAGCATCGCCATGGTTTGAGCCGCATGCACGTTGTCGTCGACTACCAGCACGCGCAAAGTTGGCTGCTTGCGCTCGGCCGCTTCTACGCCAGTCACTCGCGGCTCCGTTGCGGCCGCCGCCGTGACCGGCAGGCGCACGACAAACTCGCTTCCTTGTCCGACAACGCTGGTGGCAGCAATCGTGCCCCGATGCAGTTCCACAAGTCTGCGCACTACGTTCAAGCCGATGCCCAGACCGCCTTGCGATCGGTCCAATGAACGTTCTCCTTGCCTGAACAGGTCAAAGATTTGCGGCAGCAGTTTGGGGGCGATGCCGATGCCGGTATCTTTTACCCGTACGACTGCCCAATCGCCCTCAACTTCAACAGCGAACCAGATCTGGCCGCCTTCGTCGGTGTACTTGGCAGCGTTGTTCAGTAGGTTGACGAACACCTGTTCCAGCCGGGCCGGGTCGGCATCGAGCCAAACCGGCTGCGGCGGCAACGCCAACGACAATGTATGCTTGCGTTCTTTTATCAGCGGTTGAACTGTCTCCAGCGCGTGTTCAACGATGGCTTTGATCTCCAACCGCTCCTTACGCAGGACAATCTTGCCCGTGGCGATTCGCGAGACGTCGAGCAGATCGTCGATCAGATGGGCGAGTTGGCCGGCCTGGCGCTCGATAATCTGGCGCGCTTGCTGCTGCACCGAGTCTTCGTCTTTGCGCAGACGCAGCAATTGGCCGGCGGTGAGGATCGGCGCAACCGGATTGCGCAGTTCGTGCGACAGCATCGCCAGGAACTCGTCCTTGCGGCGCGATTCGCCGGCGAGTTGTTCGGCTTGTTCACCAATTCGCTTCTGCAGCGCCACGCGTTCGGAGATATCGCGGATATTGCACTGGGCGACGAGCTTATCATCCTCCTGATAAACATTGGCGATGAGCTCGGCGTCGATCCTGCCGCCGCGAGAGTTCCGGATCGCCAGGTGTTCGTTGCGCAGATATTTGTCCTGCTGCAACTGGCGCAGTGCTTGCGTGCTTTCCTCAATATTCTCGAACATGCCGATCTCGTAAAGTTCTCTTCCCAAGAGGTCGGCGCGGTCGCGGCCGGTGAGGTGGGTCATGAACGCGTTGGCATCGATGATCTTGCCGCTGCCGGCGTCGAGCAGGATGATACCGTCCTGGGCGGCCTCGAACAGGCGGCGGTAGCGCACTTCCGAGTTACTTAGCTTTTTCTGAGCGCGCCTGAGTTCGGTCTGATCGCGCATGACTTTGGTGAAGCCGATCAGTTCACCGTCTCTTTTCAGCGCCGTGGTCGTGCCCAAGGCGAAGAAGCGCTCGCCGTCTTTGCGCATCATCCAGCGGTCGTTGGAGGCGCTGCCGTTGGCGACCGCATTATCCAACTCGCGCTGCGGCACGCCGCGTTCGAGATCCTCCGGCGTGAAGATAAGCTCGGCGATATCAGTGCCAATGAAGTCCTCTTCGTCGAAGCCCAAAACGCGCTTGACACCCTGATTCCAGGTGAGCGCGCGGCCGGCGACGTCGGTGCGAAAGATCGCATAGTCTTTGACTTGATCGACAAGTGTGCGATAGGCGTCTTCGCTCTGGCGCAGTGCCTCGCCAACCTGCATGCGATCAGTGATATCGCGCGTCGTCCCGGCAACCGCTTCGACCCGACCCCGCGGGCCGATGACCGGCACGAAGATGTAGTCGTACATGCGCCGGCCGAAAGTGCCGGTGAAAGGCACCTGGCCGCGGATTGGCTTCTGAGTGGCGATGACCTGGTCAATTTCCCGGTCGTGCATTGCGGCGTGCCACGGCTCATAGCCTAGCTCGAGACAGTTCTTGCCGATCGCTTCGGTCCAGCTCTTGCCCCACATTTTCAGCAGACCTTCATTGGCGTAGATGAAGCGGTGGTCGAGATCGAAGACGTAGGCAAGGTCGGGAGTATTGGTCAGGATCGCTTCGTAGAGCCGCCGTTGCTGCTCGGTCCGCACCCGGCTTTCATGGAGCGCTTTTTCCGCCCGCTCGATCGCGCAAATAAGGCGCAGTGACGCAGAATGTCTGCCTGCCTGCAGCGCTTTTGCAGTCCACACTAACAGGCCGCCGGCAACGGTCAGCCCAGCCAGTAGCACATTTCTCAGGCCTATCGCCTGATATCTTTCGCCCGGCAGCTCTGAATCGAATGAACTCATTGATTGATTCTCGCGCAGTAAAAATGGGACAGCAGCAACATAAATGCCAGTCGCTTATGCAGGCGTCATTGCAAAAACGTCTGCAACGAGTGCCATAAGTGCGATTCACCGCCGATGGGCGTCCGACAATTGAGAAAGCGGATTTAATTCGAACGATAACCCATCGAAAGTTTCGGCCCGTTTCTTGTAAGGAATTTTGGCGGGGATTTGAAAATTTGCCCCTATCCGGTCGCAGCGATGGTTACATTAGCAGGGGGACTTGCTTCATTGACTCGTTTGGTTGCTGCGTGGTTAAGTTTGATTGCAGTCCGCGCTGAGCCCGAACTGCATTGCGCAGCAACGCGCCGGCAAGATACTCGGCGACGCGCTCTGGAGGTAATAAATGAAATTGACCGGACTAAAAAATCCGCGCACTAACGATGCGACGACGCCCACGCGTGGCCCGAGCGATGTCGGCCGACCGGGCGCCGCCAACGCCGCTGAAAAGCCCAAGATGCCGCCGAGCAAAACCTGGCTGTGGTTTTTGGGCATATTGCTCGCAAACTACCTGCTGATGAAACTGATTTTCCCGAGCCCGGAGGCTCCGGTCACGGTGCCGTATACGCTGTTTCGCGAACAGGTCAGCAAACACAATGTCGAATCGATCTACAGCCAGGGCGAGAGCATCACCGGCCGATTTGCCAAGCCAGTGACTTATCCACCACCTGAAGCTACCGCGCCCGACGCCAAGCCCCGACCCGCGGGCGAACGTGCCGCAGCGCGGCGCGATACTCCCAAAGCGGTGAGCTCATTCACCACTACGTTGCCGTCGTTTGTCGATCCAGGACTGGAAAGTTTTTTGATCAATAACAAAGTCGAGATCAGCGCCAAACCGATCGATGACGACAGCAATCCATTGATGACGCTGTTTTTTGGCTTTGGCCCGGCCCTGCTGCTGATCGGCTTTTATGTCTGGCTGTTTCGTCGCGCGGCACAGCAAGGCGCCGGCGGCATGGCGGGCGGGCTCATGGGCATCGGCAAGAGCAAAGCGCGCCGTTACGACCAGGAAAAAGATACCAAAGTCACCTTCAACGACGTCGCCGGCATCGACGAAGCCGAGAACGAAGTCGTCGAAATTGTCGATTTTCTCAGAGACCCGAAGAAATACACCCGGCTCGGCGGAACGGCTCCGAAAGGCGTGCTGCTGGTCGGCTCGCCAGGCACGGGCAAAACGCTGCTCGCTAAAGCAGTCGCCGGCGAGGCCGACGTGCCGTTCTTCTCGATGAGCGCCGCCGAGTTTGTCGAGATGATCGTCGGGGTCGGCGCGGCGCGCGTACGCGATCTGTTCAAGCAAGCACGCGAACACGCGCCGGCGATCGTTTTCATCGACGAGCTCGATGCCATTGGCCGCGCCCGCGGGCAGATGTCGATCGGCGGCTCGAGCGAACAGGAACAGACCTTAAACCAAATCCTGACCGAAATGGATGGATTCTCGAGCCGCGAGGGCATCATCGTGCTGGCGGCAACCAATCAACCGGAGCTGCTCGACAAGGCGCTCTTGCGGCCCGGGCGTTTCGATCGCCGTGTGGTGGTTAACCTGCCGGATAAAACCGGCCGCGAAGCGATTCTTAAAGTCCACACCCGCACGATGCCGCTCGCCGGTGACGCAAGCCTGGCCGAGATCGCCGGCGCGACTCCTGGTTTCTCTGGCGCTGATCTGAAAAATCTCGTCAATGAAGCGGCACTGCTGGCCGCCCGGCGCGAGCAAAATGAAGTGCATCACAAAGATTTTCTCGACGCGCTGGAGAAGATCGTTCTCGGCCCGGAGCGGCCGCTGCTATTGAGCCGCACCGATAAAGAACGCATCGCTTATCACGAGGGCGGCCATGCC
>DASSGE010000897.1:0-2328 GCA_035693605.1 Binatia bacterium | reverse complement strand
GCCGATGCCGGTGAAATTACCCAATCTGCGGTGCAGAAGATTCTCTACGACAACGCCAAGACGTTTTACGGCCTGTAGTAGGCGAAGGATCGACGCTCGTGACGGGGGAACCCTTTGCCTGACGCTGTCGATGCCGCCGGCGCTAGTGCGCGCTGGCGCGCACTAGCGTTTCTATCGCTGGCCGAACTGCTCGCGCTGTCGCTTTGGTTTAGCGCCACGGCGGTGTTGCCGGCGCTGTCCCGTGAATGGCATCTAGGCGACGGCGGCCGGGCTGCTCTTACGATTGCGGTACAATTCGGCTTTATCGCCGGCACGCTGATCAGTGCGCTCGGTAATCTTCCTGACGTGTTTTCGCCGCGGTCGATCATGGCCGCTGGCGCATCGGTGGGCGCGTTAGCGACCGCCGCGCTGGCGTTATGGGCCGATGATTTGCAGAGCGCGCTGTGGTTGCGGTTTATCACCGGCGTGTCCATGGCCGGAGCTTATCCGCCGGCGATGAAAATCATGGCGACCTGGTTCCGCGAAGGCCGCGGCCTGGCGATGGGAATATTGATCGGCGCGCTTACGGTGGGGTCGGCGACACCGCACTTGATTCGCGGTCTGACCGACCTGCCCTGGCGCGAAACTTTGTTGACCGCCGCGCTGCTCGCCATGCTCTCATCGGTGATCATTCTGCTGCTGATCGACGAGGGACCGCATCGTTTTCCTGCGGCACGCTTCGATCTGCGCATGGCGGGCGTGAGTTTTCGCGAACGCGGCTTGCGCCTGACCGGCTTCGGCTACTTCGGCCATATGTGGGAGCTTTACGCCATGTGGGCGTGGATCGGTGTGTTCTTGGCGGAAAGCCTGCGCAGCAGCGGCAGCGAAAATTATCTTGGGATGAGCGCAACCGTCGCGACCTTTGTCGTGATCGCCGCGGGTTGGCTCGGTTGTTATCTCGGCGGACTTTTCTCCGATCGCTACGGCCGAACCACGGTCACCATCGGCGCCATGGCGCTGAGCGGCATTTGCGCGCTGCTCATCGGATTGACTTTCGGCGCCTGGCCGCCGCTCACGTTGTTTATCGCGGTCATCTGGGGCATCAGCATCATCGCCGATTCGGCACAGTTCTCCACCTGCGTAACCGAGCTTGCACCCACGGCATACGTCGGCACGACGCTCACCATGCAAACCTCGGTCGGCTTCGCGCTGACGACTATTTCCATTTGGATCATTCCGCCTTTGGTCGAAGCTCTGGGGTGGCGCTGGGCTTTTTCGATTCTCGCCATCGGGCCCGTCTGTGGAGTTTTGGCAATGAGCCGATTACGCGCACTGCCGGAGTCATTCAAGCTCGCGAACGGGCGACGCTAAGCGTTCAAGCCGATCTACCACCGGCACGCTTTTCACCCCCATGATTCACTACTTCCGTGTCGCCGCCAGCTTTTGATAGTTCCAGGTGCCGTCGCGCTGCGGCGCGCGGCCTTTGAGTACATCCTTGAAGTGGGGCTGTTCGTAAAGCGGCGTGCGATTGGACATCTCGTCGATCAAATGGCCAGGCAAGCTCTTGTAGTCCTTGCCCTCGGCGCAATACGCCAGGTAATTCATCCGCGCCTGTTCTTCCAAGTAAGCCATGCCCATCACCGCCTCGGAAAGACTTTTTCCCGTTGTCACCGCGCCATGACCATAAAGCAGCATCGCTTGGCTTTCGCCCAATAAGGTCGCGACCTCCATGCCTTCGCTATCGCTCTGAATTGTTTTGACGTGGGGATAGAGCGGCAGCGCCCGCTGCACCAACTGCGCGCCCTCCTGGCACATCGGCCTGAGCCCGCCGGTCAAGATGCTCATGAGTACCGTATAGCGCGGATGCACATGCACCACCGACTGAACGTTCGGATGAGTCTTATAGATGCAGGCATGAATCTTGACCTCCGAGCACTGCGTCAGTCCGGCGCGTCCGCCGATCAGGTATCCCTCGGTGTCACACATGACCATGTCGTCCGCTTCCATGATGGCCAGCGCGTCGTACTCATACTCCCGTCCTTTAACGAAGAAATGAGTCGGCTCCCCGGGAACGCGCATACTCGCGTGACCGAACGCTGCGGCAAACCCGGTCGCTAGGCCAAGATTGGCGAGCACGCGGTTAGCCGCCGCCACTTCGCGTTTTATGTCTTGAATATCTGTAGTCATGTAATTGTTTACTCCTTGAGCTAACTCATTTACTGGCGCGCGACTTGATGCTTAGCCCCGCGCACCGCCGCATGGCCTGCTGACGGACGACCATCAGCGCAAAAACTCTTTGTCAAAATAATCCGCCCACTCGTTACTCTTGTCGTAGAGTAGTTCCGGGCT
>DASSGE010000896.1:0-8839 GCA_035693605.1 Binatia bacterium | reverse complement strand
GAGAGCTTCTTCGTCGAAGATATCGCCACTGTGCGGCTTGAGCCGTGGAAGCGCACCGGCGGCTTGGGCGTGCGCCTATGCCTGGAGGGTACCGGCGAAACCAATGACGCGTATATTTGCGAGATTCCACCCGGCAAATCATTGGCGCCGGAAAAGCACATGTACGAGGAGTTGATCTACGTCATCAGCGGCCGCGGTGCGGCGACGATCTGGAACGAAGGCGAGCCGAAGCGAACATTTGAATGGCAAGAAGGCTCGCTGTTCTCACCGCCGCTCAATTCCTGGCATGAAATCTTTAACGGCAACGGCAGCGAGCCCGCCCGCTTCCTCGCCGTCACCAGCGCACCGTGCATGATAAATCTGATTCACAACACCGATTTTATCTTCAACTGCCCTTACGTCTTCAGCGATCGCTATCACTCGCAGGAGGATTACTTTGGCAATCCGGGCACCTGGTATTCCGGCCGCACCTGGAACACCAACTTCGTCGCCGATGTGAAGAATTTAAAACTCTTGGAATGGAAAGAGCGCGGCGGTGGCGGATCTCAGGTCCGTTTGGAATTGTCCGAGAACACGCTTTGCGGCCACATCTCGCAGTTCGCCGTCGGCAGTTACAAAAAAGCCCACTTTCACGGCCCCGGCGCCCACGTGATCATCCTCGCCGGGCAAGGCTACTCGCTGCTCTGGCCGCGCGGCCAAGAAATCAAACGCTTCGATTGGAAACCTGGCAGCCTGGTCGTCCCGCCCGGCGGCTGGTTTCATCAACACTTTAACGCCGGATCGGTCCCGGTGCGCTACTTAGCACTGCGCTGGGGCAGCCAGAAGTATCACGAGATGTGGGGCGAAGGGCGCGGCAAAGCCGACGTCGACGTCAAACTCGGCGGCAATCAGATCGAGTATGAAGACGAAGACCCGGTCGTCAGAGATATGTTTGCGCAGGCATGCGCCAAAGCCGGCGTGGACAATTTAATGGCGAAATATTACCGGCGAAGCGAGAGCTAAAAACATACCCGCTATTTTTGCTGAGATTGGCGCAAGCCCCCGATGATCGCCCGCTTGCCGGCATCCCAAAATCTGTGAACGTCTGCGAACCCAGCCGTGCGCAACCACTTCAGCTGCTGGGCCAGCGACGGAGTCATGCGGTCGAGATTGAGAAAGCAGCCGCCGGGCTTCACGATCGAAAAGATTTCCGTGTAAATTGCGCGGATTGTTTCATGCTCCCGGACGTTGTGAATGGCGATGGACGAAACCACGGCGTCAAAGGGTCCGGTGATCTTTCTGCTCCAGCCCGCTTTGCTCAGATCGCTCTGCACGAACTTTACTCGTCCTTTTAACTTCGCCATGCGCTTACGCCCGAGCGCGAGCATCTCCGCCGAACCGTCATGGCAGACCGCCTGGGCATTGGGAAATTCACTGAGCAGAAAACTAGTCAGCGCACCGTAACCCGCACCGACATCCAAAATCGCGATCTTGGCATCCCGCTCATACGGCAGGCTGTGCGCCATGACTCGAAAAGCTTCTCGACGGTCAGATTCTTTCGAATCTTGCTTCGACGCCCACTGCTCGACATAATCACGCGCGGCCCAATCGTGGTGATCCCAAGGGTCAGTGATTCTCCCCATGGCGCAGTTCATATCCAATCGCTTGTACACCTGTCAAATTATTGTAGCATCGGAAGCACGTTTGCATTAAAGGAGTCGGCCAAATGAAACTGCAAAACCAAATAGCCCTAATCATTGGCGGCGCGCGCGGCATCGGCGAAACCATCGCCCAGACATTTTCCAAAGAAGGCGCGACCATCGTCCTCGTAGATCTCGAAAGAATGAAAACCGAACTCGACAAAGTGGCGAACTCGATTATTCAAAAGGGCGGCAAGGCTGTCGCCGTCACCGCCGACTGCAGCGACGACCGCCAAGTGAACGCATTGGTCGAGGACACCGTGCGCCGCTTCGGCAAGATCGACATCTTGATCAATAGCGCCGGATTCCGCGGTCCGCTAGTCGCGGTGACCGAGATCAGCGAAAAAGAGTTTGACGACGTGATTCTCTACAACTTGAAGCTGGTGTTTCTCTGCTGCCGCGCCGTGCTCAAGCAAATGGTCAAGCAGAAGAGCGGCAGCATCGTCAGCATCTCCGGTACCGCCGGCCGCGAAGGCATGGCGATGCGCGGCTCGCTATGCGCCGCCAAGTGGGGTGTGGTCGGCTTGACCCAAACCATCGCCAAAGAATATGGCCCGCACGGCATCCGCGCCAACATCATCTGCCCCGGCGGCATGGACGAACCCGACCTGCGCGAAATGTATGCTCAGCGCGCCAAAAATCTCGGCATGTCGGTCGAAGCCCACGAAGCGCAAATCCTTTCGCTCACGCCGCTGCGCAAATACGCCAAGCACGAAGAAGTCGCCAACGCCGCGCTTTTTCTGGCATCGAGCGACTCATCGCACACCACCGGAGAGTCATTGAATGTCTCGGGCGGGCGTCTGATGAGCTGAACGACAACGCTCTTCATTGCCAACGCGGATATTGCCTATCTAAAATAAAAACTTTTTCACGTAGGCGTAGCTACCGACTTGACGCCGACAGTCACGGCATCTTTATTCCTCTCAAGAAACAGCGCCAAGCCCGACGCCAGCAGCACCAAGCTCATCACGACCAGAAAGCCATCGTAGCTGCCGGTCCGATCGTATGTGATGCTGGCGAGCATCGGGCCGGCGGCAGAGCCGATTTGGTGTACGATGAAGCTCATACCGAGGACCATCCCCGCCATGCGCGGGCCGACGAGTTCGTAGAACAACACATTTCCCACTGCCACCGTGCCGAACGTCGGTCCGATCGCCAGCGCGACCACGGCGTAGTAGACATAGGCATTACTGATGTCGAGCGCCATCAATAAAGTTCCAACGCCGCGCGTCAAATAACTCAAACCCAAAATTCGCGGTCTGCCGTAGCGATCCGACAGCCAACCGAAGAGCAGCGCCGACACCACCGCGCCGGCGCCGAAAACGCTCACCGCCTTGGCGCCGGTGGCGGCATCGAAGCCTTTGCTCATGGTCAATGCGACCAGATGGGCGATCTGGAAAAACGCCACGCCGCAGGAAAAGCGCACGGCAAACAGTAACCGCATTGAGCGCGTGCGCAGATACGGCAGACACGCGCTCCAGCCGACCCGGGCGCTTCGGCTCAGCAGCGAACCTTCGGGATCGCGGGCGCCGATCCATGCGAGCGGCCAGGCGATCAGGAACAACAAAGCGCTGACCAACAGCGCCGCGGTGCGCCAGTCATAGGAACGAATCAGGAAATAGATAATCGGCGCGAACAGCAGCGGACTCATCGGCGGCGCAGTTTGAATCACCGCCACGGCGAGACCACGATTGCTGGCAAAATGTTTCGATACCAATAACGACATGATCACCAAACTACACGCGCCCATGGCCATGCCGACGCAGACGCCGTAGGAGAGCGAGAGCTGCCACAAGTTTTGCGACACACCCATGCCGGCAAAACCCGTTCCCATCAGCGCAATGCCGATCAAAACCACCAGCCGTGACCCCCGGTCGTCGGCCAGCTTGCCAAACGTCAGGGCGCCAGCGGCCCATCCGAGCATCGCCACCATGTAGGGCAGGGTGACCATCGAGCGCGACAATCCAAACTCCTTTTCGATCGGCGGCAGAAACAAACTAAACGTGCTCATGCCGATGGAAGTTATCGTCGCGACAGCGGTGCAGAGAAAAAGAATTGAATAGCGCGATAGCTGCATCCGACGACTATGCCAGCGCTGCCGCGGCGCCGCAATGATTATCCGCGGTTGCAAGCGGCTTTCTCTTCGTATTAGTTACCCATCTCGAAGGAGCTGCAAGCCATGAGCAAGCCGCACGAAGTCAATTTCGGCATTCGCATTCCCAACTCTGGTCCGCTGGCATCGCCGCAGTCGATGCTGCAGGTCGCTCACGAAGTTGAGTCATTGGGATTCGACTCGGTCTGGGTGCACGATCATCTGACCTGGTCAAACGAAATTCATCGTACGCATATCTCCTCGGGATCGGACGACTCGCACACCGACAACCCAAGTCCGGACTTCTTTGAAGCGATGACATCGCTGGCGTTTATCGCCGGGCAGGTTCACCGCGTTCGTCTCGGCATCGCCTGTGTCGTCGTCCCATGCCGCAATCCGCTGCTCGCTGCCAAACAAATTGCCACCCTCGATGTATTATCGGGCGGGCGGCTCGACATCGGTGTCGGCATTGGCTCGCCTTCGACGATCAAATCGCGCGAATACGAAGTCCTGGGGATCGATCGGAAACAGCGCGGCAAGATCGCCGACGACCATTTGCGGGCGATGAAAACCATTTGGTCGGATCACCCGGCGAGCTACGACGGCCCATTCGTCAAGTTTGAAGACGCCGAGATCTGTCCCAAACCATTTCAGAAACCCAATCCGCCGCTCTGGGTAGGCGGCTGGACCGAAGCGGCGATGCGAAGAACGGCGGCATTAGGCGACGGCTGGCTGCCAGCATGGCTCCTGCCCGAAGATATCGGCAAGCGCTTCAGCGAAGTGAAAGCAATGGCGGGAAAGCAAGGAAGAGATCCAGCAAAAATCCGTCTCGGCATCGAAGTCTACGGCTGCATCGACCAAGACAGTGCCAAAGCCCGCAAAGACGGTTACGGCACGCTCGCAATCGGCCAGAGCACGTTTGAAAGAATGATGAGCGTCGAACAATTGGCGGCAGTGAGCTTGATCGGCTCGCCAGAAGAAGTCCGCAAGCGAGTAAAGGCATACAGCGATGCCGGCGTGTCACATTTTGAGATCAAGTTTATATATCCGAGTATCGAGCGACACTCGGAGATGCTGCAGTTATTCGCGCGAGAAGTATTGCCGGCGTTTCAGTAGTATCTCACGGCGAACCGAGTCAAAACATTCCGCGGTTGACGATGGCGACAATATTACGCACATGGTTAGGTAACACTACAATTTGACATGCGAATTGCTGCGGGATAGCGGTTCGAGACCGTCAACTGCATCAGCCCATCTACTACGCTGCCAACCAGATATTTCCGATTCAGTGTGCAGAGCGTGACGAAATTGGCCCGGCGCCGAATTATCATAATCCTGTAGACGAATTGAACGGCGACGGCCTTTTGCTTGATTCGTTACCGTCGCGCCTTGAGAGCGACATTTTTTCGCGCGCCGATCAATTCAACGTAGATATCCCTGCCCGCGCCAAAACTTTTCCGCTGCCGGGTGCAATGGAATCACCAATGGTCCATCGGCTGTGTCGCGGCAGCCTCTTTCAACCGGCAGCGGCCCCGGCTCCTGCCAGCCGATGCGTTCCTTGCGCGCTTCCACCGCGGCGCAGATCGATGTGATCACGGCATCCGGCACTTCGGCGTGGGTGTAGACCGCAAAACCGCTGAAGTCCAATGTCGGCAGATCGCGTCCCAGCTTGGGGTAGCGCGCCACCGGCATGACCGCGCGGCGCAAACCAAGCGCCTCCATCTTTGCCAGCACCGCTTCGTCCAGCGGCAGGATGCGCATGCCGGCATCGAGCGCGTTGTTGGCCCAACCGCGCACCGCTTCGTCAATAATCATGTCGACTTCGCCGCGCAGCATGGCGCCAAAACGATTGTCCTTCATCGGCAAGCCGTCGTCGTAACGCACCTGACCGCCCCATGCAACGATGTCGTCGAGCGAAAATCCCACGGCTTTCAAGACCTCATGGGTGATGGGATGCAGCGCATGATCGCGCTGTCCGCGCACCGACACGCGCAGCGGTCTGCGCTGGTCGCGAATCTCGTGCAGCGACAGCAAACCGGTCTTTTCGGTCACGGCGAATGCCAATTGGTCTGGCGAAGGAATAATCGTGATGGCGCGCAGCGGAATCGGCTGCTTGTACGGGCCGGTGCCGCGCACGGCGAGGGCCAGATACATCGCCGGGTTGCTGATCGCCAACTGCATCTCACCGCGCGCCACGAGATCGAGTGCCCCTGGCCCATCGCTGGCGATCATATTGACCACCCACTCCTCCGCGCCTTGCGGGCGCAGGCTTACGCGTGCCTGGCGATGGGACCATTCCTTTTGATCGACCATCTCGGAGGCCACTTCAAGCACCAGACGGGAACGGATCGTATCGCGGCCAACCGGACGCGCTGGATTTGACTCAGAAGATTTCGTTGTCACGTTGTTTTTCCGATTCTGTAATGTTTCGGACTTCGTGCTATTTTTGCGCCCCTTTGCGTTCTATGCGGCCCTTTCAATCGAACGTCAAAATGCCCCGGCCCAATATCCGCCCATGTTCGAGGTCGTCGACCGCCTGATTGATCTGCTCGAGCCTATAGCGGTTGGTGATCAACTCGTTCAGTTTCAATTTGCCGTCGCGGAACCAGCGCAGAAACATCGGAAAGTCGCGATCCGGCTTGCAGTCGCCGCCGCTCGTGCGTTTGAACGAGCGATTGCCGATAAACAAACTGGTATCGAGCAGCGCTTTCGCGTCGGGCGGTGTGATGCCGACAAGCAACGCAGTCCCCCCTTGGTTGAGTCCGGAAAATCCCGGCCGCACCGAGCGAAGAATTTGTTCCTGCGTTAACGGCAAGCCGATGGCGTCGATCGCATAGTCGACCCCGCCGCCGGTGAGATCCTTAATCGCCTGCACGGCATCGAGATCCTTCGCATTGACCGCATGGGTCGCACCCAACCGCCGGGCGAAGTCTAATTTCTCCGGCTTAATATCGACAGCGATTATTGGATAAGCATCGACTACAGCAGCCGCGGAAATCGCGCATAGGCCGATGCCTCCCGCGCCGAAGACGGCGACCGATTGGCCTGGGCGCGCTTGCAGCGTGTTGACGATCGCGCCCGCCCCCGTCATCACGGCACAACCGATGATCGACGTCACGTCGGTCGGCAACTCCTTTGGCATCGGCAAGACGACGCGCTCCTGGGCGACGGCATATTCGGCCCAGGTGGCGGCCGAATGCATGACCTTCTTACCGTTCCAATCGGCGTGGTACTGCGTGCGATCGTTGAGCGCATGGGTCACCATCGGCTGGTTGGTGGTGGCGCTATCGCGATCGACCCAAGTGGTGATGACATGATCGCCTTCCTTGACATGGCGCACATCGCGCCCTTTGGCGACCACGACACCGGTCGATTCGTGGCCCAGCAAAGCCGGCAAGCTTTGGCCCTTGCGCGCCGGTCTTTGCATGGTGTGCAGTTGCGAATGGCATACGCCGCTCGCAAACAACTTGACCATAACCTGATCGGCTCCGGGATCGCCAAATTCAACCTCATCGACCACCAACGGCTTTTTCGGTTCCACGTAGATGGCCGCTCGCCCCTTCGTGCTCATGTCGCCTCCAATAGGCAAATTAACCGAGCCGCAGCCGTGCTCTAACGGGCCAAAGACTGCGTTGCATGTGCAACGGTTATCTATGGCGAATACGCCAGATTGTCCAGAGCTTTTGCAGCTACGCCAGAAAGGGACGACAAACCAAGGCGCTCGATTAAGGAATGGATCGAACGCTTGCGGGAACGCGGACGGAGGCTATCAAACGATACCGGCGACGAATTACAGCCGTTAAATCATTTTCTTAAACGAGCGCAGCCAAGAATTGACCTTCTCAAACTTGCGCAGTTCCTCAATCTGAATCTTGCTTAAGACCAGTTTGATTTCCCGAAGTTCCGCCTTGAGCCGTTGATTTTCGTTCCGCAGACTGCCGATCTCCGCGGTCAATTCGCTCATCCGTGTCCCCAGCCGGTCGGTTTCTTCTTCCGGCTCGGTGGTAAGATCATGCAGAACAATAGCAGCTTTAACCGGCGCTGCGTCGGCCGGCGCCCCCGCAGCGGAAAGTTTCAAAAGCTCTTCCCCATTCTTCACTTTAGTTTCCAACATGGCGCGTATCTCCCCCCAACTGACCTCGGAGCAAAGTATCGGCCACCCGCTGTGGCAAATTTTGGCACTGTCAGTAAGGTAGTTCCGGCCGCATCTACGCAAAATAGCGAAAACTTTTTTCATAGCCTTTGCCGCCGACTGCACGGTCATGAACTTCTCGCTCCAGAACTACCCAGCCGTACCGGATTGTACTTCGGATATCTTGGGAATTTTTTTGCCGGACAACAATTCTGTGCACTCGCCCGCGCCCGGCCAATTATGCACACGCCTCTCGGCTTTTGCCTAAATTTGCGGTAGGAAGATCTTTATGATTCCCTACCGCGACGAAAATGAAACCCAGCGCCGCGCCATCGTCACCGCGACAATCATCGGAATTAATCTCGTCGTTTGGCTGGTCGTGCAAGGGGCCGGCGCGGACCTCCCTCTAGCCAAGTCGGTCTGCAATCTCGGCCTTATCCCCGGCGAGCTCACAGGATTAGTGCCGCCGGGCCGCGGCTTTCCGATGGGCCCCGGTGCCGTTTGTTTGACCGATCCCGGACGGCAGGCCTCGCATCTTATCACCTCGATGTTTCTTCATGGCGGCTGGATGCATCTTATCGGCAACATGTGGTTTCTCTGGATCTTCGGCAATAATGTCGAAGATTCCATGGGGCGGCTGCGTTTCGTCGCCTTTTACTTGCTCACCGGGTTGGCGGCAGCATTGGGACAGGTGATTACCAGCCCGGACTCGATCGTTCCGATGGTCGGCGCATCCGGAGCAATCAGCGGCGTCATGGGCGCCTACCTGGTACTCTATCCGCGCGTGAGAGTTTATGCGTTGATACCGATATTCGTCTTTTTCACCTCGATCGCTCTGCCAGCCTGGGCGATGCTCGGTTACTGGTTCTTGATCCAACTGGTGAGCGGCCTGGTGTCTTCCGGCGAAATGGGCGGTGTCGCCTTTTGGGCGCATAT
>DASSGE010000895.1:0-4156 GCA_035693605.1 Binatia bacterium | reverse complement strand
CAAATCTCTTACTCGATCGTCAAAGATTGCAACCGCGGTTCGATGCAGCGGTCATTCTGCTCGTCTTTGCGTTTCATCGTCCTATTTATCGGACAGGGAACCGAGTTTGATATCTCATTTTCAGTAATCACCCAGTTGTTGGAAATAGATTCGGTCCAACGATCATTCGAATAGCGACTTTCCGGTGAGGGCACTCAAATTGCTTCGGCAAAACTATTCGGAACAAGAGAAATGCTGAATCAATAAAATGTCATCAGCAGCGCAAACACAATTAAGTATCCACTATCGCGTTTTTTCGACGCGCTAATTTTAGTTGGAAAACCCGGTTACGACGCGACCGGGAGAAGCCATGGCAGTATCTCGACGCGACTTTTTAAAGGTAACGGCAGCCGGCACCGGCACCGCCCTGTCCGGCTTGATCGGCGCCGGGATGAGTCTTGCGCCGGCTGTTGCACGCGCTCAAGAATTGCGCATCAAAGATGCCAAAACCACACCGAGCATTTGTCCCTATTGCTCGGTGGGCTGCGCGACATTGGTGCGTACGATCGCCGGTAAGATCGTCAATATCGAAGGCGACCCGCGCAGTCCTTACAGTGAAGGCACGCTTTGTCCCAAGGGCGCGGCGATCTTTCAACTTCATGTGAATCCCAACCGGCCGATCGAGGTTCTACACCGCGCGCCGGGCGGGGCCGATTGGGAAGTGTGGCCGCTCGAGCGCGCGATGAACCGGGTGGCCGAACTGGTCAAAAAATCCCGCGACGAAACTTTTGTTGAAAAACTCGCCAACGGCAAAGTCGTTAATTCGACGACTGCGATATTCTCGCTCGGCGGCGCCACACTCGATAACGAATGGAATCACCTTCAGCAAAAACTCATGCGCGGTCTCGGCATCGTGCCGATCGAGAACCAGGCGCGGATATGACATAGCTCAAGCGTCCCCGGTCTGGGGACAAGATTCGGCCGCGGCGCCGCCACTCTGCCCTATCGCGCGATGGCGGAATCCGACTGTATCGTTTTTATGGGCTCCAACATGGCGGAGAACCATCCGGTAGCCTTTCGCTGGCCGATGAAGGCTAAGCTTAAGGGCGCCAAGTTGATTCACGTCGATCCACGCTTTACTCGCACCAGCGCGGTGTGTGATATCTATGCGCCGCTGCGCGCCGGCTCGGACATCGCCTTTCTCGGCGGGCTGATTCACTTTGTGCTCGAAAGCAAACGCTTCAACGAGGAGCCGTTCTTCCGGCAATTCCTGGTTAATTACACCAACGCGCCGATGCTGGTGCACGAAGATTTTCGCGACACGGAGGATCTCGAAGGGGTTTTTTCCGGCCTGTTACAATATCAGGGCGGGGTCAACGAATGGCCGTTCAACGGATTTGTCGGCGAATACGAGAATAAAACTTGGCAGTACGCCGGCACCCAAATTGAACCGCAAGGCTGGCAGGGATCGAGCGTACAATCCGGCGAACAAGCCGTCGGCAATCAGCCGCGCCAGCAAGGGCAAGCCGCCGACGCTGGCAAGGATACTTCGCGAAGTCCTGCCGGGCCTCCTTTCGACGCGCTGGTGCGCGGACTTTTGCCGCCCCCCCCGCAACGTGATGAATCGCTGCAAAACCCGCGCTGCGTTTTTCAAATCGTCAAGCGCCACTTCAGCCGTTACACAGCCGAGATGGTCGAGCGCGCCACCGGCTGCCCGCGCGAAACCTTTCTCCGTGTGGCCGAAACCGTGCTGGCCAATTCCGGTGCCGAACGGACGACCTCATTCGCCTACGCAGTCGCTTGGACACAGCACACCAACGGCCCGCAGGTGATCGGCTGCTGCGCGCTGCTACAGCTGCTCCTGGGTAATATCGGCCGCCCCGGCGCCGGCATCATGGCGCTGCGCGGCCACGCCTCGATCCAAGGTTCGACCGACATTCCGACGCTCTACCACTCGATCCATGGATATATGTCGCATCCCTCGGCGCTGAAGAAACACGATTCGCTAAAGGAGTATATCGCCGCCGAGGCGCGCCCGCGCGGCTACTGGGCCAACCTGCCGAAGTTCATGGTGTCCTATTTGAAGTCGTTGTACGGCGATGCCGCCACTGCCGAAAATGAATTTGGCTATGATTGGCACCCTAAAATCATCGGCGATCATTCGCATATGGCGATGTTCGCGGCGATGAACGAAGGCAAAGTCAAAGGCATGCTGCTGGTCGGCCAAAATCCGGCGACTTCGATTAATGCCAAACTCGAACGCGCCGGCATGCGCAAACTCGAATGGCTGGTGGTGAAAGACAACTGGCTCCATGAAAGCGCAACTTTTTGGAAGAACGCACCGGAAATAAAAAACGGCGAAGTCAAAATCAGCGACATCAAGACTGAAGTGTTTTTCTTTCCGTCGGCGCAAGTTGCCGAAAGCGAGGGGTCCTTTACCAACACCTTCCGCATGCTTCAGTGGCATTACAAGGCGGCGGAAGCTCCCGGCGACTGCCGCACCGATCTATGGTTCACGCATCAATTGGCCAAGCGGCTGAAACAGCTCTACGCCAACAGCAACGAGCCGCGCGATGTCGGCTTCAAAAATCTCACCTGGGACTTCGATCCCGATAATAACGCGTCGCTGCGCGCCAAGACCGAGCCGGGGGGCGCCAGCGCCAGCGTCACCGCTCCGTCGACTAGTAGCGATAGCGGCACGCACCCGGCAGCGGCAAAAGAGCAAAATCCCGGCGGCGCCCCGCAACCCGGCACACCACAGCACACCGCCGGCGACCCCGACGGCCTGAAAATTCTCCGCGAGATTAACGGCTACTACACGGGCACCCCGGAAAAACATTTGGCCGGATTCGCCGAATTAAAAGACGACGGCTCGACCACCTGTGCTTCGTGGATTTACTGCGGCGTCTTCCCGGCGCCCGGCGAAAACCGCGCTGCCAATCGTAAAGCCGATCCCGCCGACGCGCCCGGCGGCGCACAGCTAGGCTGGGGATACACCTGGCCGGCCAACCGCCGCATCATGTACAACCGGGCGTCGGCCGACCTGAACGGGCAACCATGGAGCGAGCGGAAAAAGTATATCTGGTGGGACGGCGCCAAATGGACCGGCTACGACGTGCCCGACTTCCCCGCGACCAAAGCGCCCAACGCGCGCGCGAAGCCGGATGGAATCGGCCTCGACGCGCACGACGGTAGCGATCCGTTTATTATGCTCCAGGATGGCGTTGGCTGGCTCTATGTTCCGAGCGGACTAGTCGACGGGCCGCTGCCGACCCATTACGAGCCGGCCGAATCACCGGTGCAAAACCCTTTTTACAAACAGCAATCCAGTCCGGTGCTGAAATATTGGAAGGTTCCGGGTAACCCGCTGGCCGCCTTGGGCGACCAGGGTTATCCGCACGTGATGACAACCTATCGGTTGACCGAACATTATCTCGCCGGCGCAATGAGCCGATGGAATCCCTGGTTGACCGAATTGCAACCCGAGCTTTTCGTCGAAATCAGCCCGGAATTGGCCCAGGAAAAATCGATTCGCAATCTCGACTGGGTGCGAGTGTCAAGCCCGCGTGGACAGGTGCGCGCTAAAGCGCTGGTGACTCGAAGAATGCGGCCGCTCACCGTCAACGGCAAAAAGCTCCATCAAGTCGGCATGCCGTGGCACTGGGGTTATGAGGGCCTGGTCACCGGCGATATTGTCAACGACCTGACCGCCCTGGTCGGCGATCCCAATGTCTCGATTCACGAGGGCAAAGCATTTGTCTGTAATGTGGAAAAGGCGTGACGAACAAGACTGGAGCGGTCGAATATTGACGGCTGGTGTTATGAGTTTGCCCAATCCGGCTCAACCCAGCATCGCTCCATTGCTGCACCACGCCCAGTTGGGCGAGGATTAGGGAGGGTACATGGCCGAGCCCATGGGTTTTTATACCGACACCACCGTTTGCATCGGCTGCAAAGCCTGCGAGGTGGCGTGTAAGGAATGGAACCAACTGCCCAGCACCAACGGTGGCCAGAATACCCTTAGCGGTGACAGTTATGATAACACGCGTCAGTTGGACGGCATTCACTGGCGTCATGTCAAATTCATCGAGCAGTTCACCGAGGATCGCAAAGATGGCCGCTGGCTGTTGATGAGCGATGTGTGCAAACACTGCGTTCACGCCGCTTGCCTGGAAGT
>DASSGE010000894.1:0-2715 GCA_035693605.1 Binatia bacterium | reverse complement strand
AGCGGGCCGCCTCCCTGCCGGCGATTCTTCCGAACACCGAGCCGATCGTCAAGCCAAATCCCGCGAGGTAACCGCGGCCGAGAATGTTGCCGGCCATCACTTCGCCCGCGGCAAAAATATTTTTGGCCGGGCGATCGTCTTGCATAATCACCTGCGCCTGCTCGTTGACGGTGACACCGAGGTAAGTAAACGTGATGCCCGGCCGCAGCGGATAGCCATAGTATGGCGGCGTATCAATCGGCCTCGCCCAGTGGCTCTTCGGCACAACGAGACCGTCCGTATGACACTCGTCCAAGCTGCCGGGGTCGAATCGGCCGCCGCGCACGGAGCGGTTGTATCCGTCGACGACAGCCTCGAGCGCGCGCGGATCGAGTTGCCAAGCCGCGGCCAGCCCGGCGATCGAACTCGCTTCCACCGGTGGAAACACCGACGGCATGAAGTGCGGCAGCCCTTTGGCGTCGACGATGGAATAAGCGATCTGCTCGGGCTGTTCGGCGATGAGCTTGCCCCAGATCGCGTAGCGCTTTGGCCAGAAGTCCTCGCCCTCGTCGTAAAAGCGCTTCACATCTTTATTGACGACGATGCCGAAGGGCACGCTGTCCAACCGAGTCACGATGCCGCCGTCGAACTTCGGCGCGCGCGCATCGAGCGCGACGGCGTGGCAGCCGCGCGGGTCCCCTTCCGGCTTGGCGCCTTGCCTGAGCAACTCCTTGAGCATGCCGCCCTGATTGTGCGGTGTGCCGCGGATGATGAAATTGTCCGCAGCATCGCCCCAGTATTCTTTCAGCCAGGGAATATTCGCCTCGAAGCCGCCGCTGGCGACGACGAGTGCCTTCGCCGCGAATTCCTTCAAGGAGCCGTTATGACTCGCCACGGCAGAGTTAAATCGACCGTCCATCATTTTCAATTCACGCACTTCGGTTTCGTAGGCGATCTCCACGCCGAGTTTCACCGCGGTGTCATAGTAGGCGTTCATCATCGCCTTGCCGCCACCGAGCATGAAGAGATTGCTGCGCGTAAGATGAAGCGTACCGCGCAGCGGCTTTTGCCAGCGCACGCCGTTGGCCGGCATCCAGTCGCCCAGGGTTTCGGACTCGCGAATGGTCCAGCGCGCCAGGCGCTCGTTGGTCGCACCGCCGGTCACTCCTCGAAGATCCTGCCAGAACTCCTCCTCACCGTAGTCGCCGGTGACGTAATCGGTCGCCGCCCTATGCATGTAGCGGATGTCGCGCGTGTGGCGGCTGTTGCCGCCGCGAAAGTCTTTGGTCGCGCTTTCGAGTAAAAACACCTTCGCGCCGGCGCGCCGCGCCATGATCGCCGCGCACAGCGCGGCGTTGCCGCCGCCGATAACCAAAACATCGACGGGTGATCGAGAATTTGCCATTATCCCAGCAATATACCTTCCGGCCAGTACATGCCGAGCAGCCAGCTCATGACCAAGGTCACACCGACCAGAACGCCGCTATAGATGGCGGCGGTAAACCAGCCCGTGCGGACCAAACTGTAAAGAAACCCGAAGGTGAAAAGCGCCGTGGCGATGCCGAAGCCGAGCAGCAGGATCAGCAAGAGATACACGACAAACGAGAAAAGATACCCCAGAGCCAACCTGGTTTTCTTTCCGGTCTCCGCTCCCGGCGCTTGCGGTGTGGCGCGCACTTCAAGAACGATCTGCGCCGCTGCCATGAAAATCGCCGGGATCGTCGCCGCCATCGGGAAAATCGCGCCGAGGTAGGGAAAGCCTTGCGCGTCATAAAGCGCCGCCGCAGATACCAGTAAAACTACAGCCGTAAACAGCACCGACGGCAGCTTTCCCAACAGCACCGCGTCCTCGCCGGATTCCTCGGCCGCGCTGCCGTTGCCGCCGCGCCTATGACCGACGATCCAGACAATGGAAGCGAGCAGCAGCAGTCCCATAACGATAACTCCGGGACGCCGGAGCCACTCGAAGCCATAGCGTTCGAGCGATAACCACAAATACTGTTCGGTCGGCTTGGTCAAGACAAAACCGACGAGAAACGGCGCGCGCGGCCAGCCCAACTGTTTCATGAGCCAGCCGAGCAGTCCTAGGCCGAGCATGGCATAGATATCGCCGAACTGCTGGGAGCTCTGGAAGGCGCCGAAAAAAATCGTGACCACGATGGCTGGAGCCAGGCGAGCGAAGGGAACCCAGGTGAGCCGCGCCAGCGCCGGGCTTAAAAACAGACAGAGTGCGGCGCCGACCGTGTTGGCGATGGCAAAGCTCCAGATGATGGTAAAAATCAGATCGAGGTTTTCCTGAACCATGCGCGGCCCGGGCTGGATGCCGTAGAAATACAATGCGCCGAGCAAGATCGCCGACGGAGCGCCGCCCGGAACGCTGAACAGCAGCGTCGGAATGAAATCCCCGGCCTCGACGGAATTGTTGGCGCTTTCCGGGCCGATCACGCCGCGAATATCGCCCTTGCCGAATTTTGTCCGGTCACGGGCCATGGCGACCACGTGGCCATAGGCCATCCAAGAGCCCGCGGTGGCGCCGATGCCAGGAAGAATGCCCGCCCACACGCCGATGAGCGCGCCGCGCACCACGATGCCCCAATGTTGGATTACGTCTTTGCCCCCCTGGAGCCAACCGCCTCCCAGAGGGACTCGCTCGGCGATTTGGCCGCCCTTGGCCAACAGACCGACAATCTCGGCGATACCAAAGATCCCCAAAGCCACTCCGGCCAGAGGAATGCC
>DASSGE010000893.1:0-2018 GCA_035693605.1 Binatia bacterium | reverse complement strand
TCCCGGCGGCATGATCTCCAACATGGTGGCGCAGCTAAAAGAAGCCAAACGCATGGACCTGATGGACGCGGCGCTCAAAGAAACTCCGAGCGTGGAAAAAGACTTGGGCCATCCGCCGCTGCTGACGCCGACCAGCCAAATCGTCGGTGTGCAGGCGGTGCTCAACGTCCTCGCCGGCGAGCGCTACAAGATCGTCACCAAAGAGACTCAGGATTATGTCAAGGGCAAATACGGCCGGCCTCCGGGAGAGGTGAACCCGGACTTGATCAAGAAAATCATGAAAGACAAACAGCCCGACTACTCGATCCGTTCCGGCGAGATGGCCGACCCTGCGGATTGGGACAAGGCAGTCAAAGATCTTGGGTCGCTGGCAAAGTGCGATGAAGATTTGCTTTTGGGCGTGTTATTCCCGATGCAGGCCAAGGAGTTTTTGACGGCAAGGGAGAGTGCTCAGATCTAACGCGTTCAAATCGTTTAAGCCGTTCAAAACGTTCAAGCCCCCTCCTTCACCCTCCCACGCGGCGCAGGGGAGGAATGAAGTTGCGGAAAAATGTGGGACGCGCGGCGGAGACGGTTAGGTTAGGATTCAAGATCTTCCGTTCGCCATTTTCCATTATCAATTGCTTCATCCATGCCGGAACTGCCCGACATCACTATCTACATCGAAGCCCTGCAGGCGCGCTTACTCAATCAGCCGCTGGAAAAAGTTCGCCTCGGCAATCCGTTTCTTCTGCGCACATTCGATCCACCGATTCGAGCTGTCGAAGGCAAACGGGTGATAGGCTTCAGGCGCATCGGCAAACGGATTGTTTTCGAAGTGGAAGACGAGCTGTTCCTGGTTTTTCACCTCATGATCACCGGCAGGTTTCATTGGAAGAAACGCGGCATCGCCGTGCCGCGAAAATTCGGCCACGCGGCTTTTGATTTTCCGATGGCGACGTTGCTTTTGACCGAGATGGGCACCAAGAAGCGCGCGTCGCTCCATCTCGTTCAGGGCCGAGAAAAGCTTCGCGAACATGACCCGGGCGGGCTGGAAATCTTCGACTCTGATTTAACTTCATTTCAGGCGGCGCTGACCCGCGAGAACCACACGCTAAAGAGAACACTAACCGATCCCCATGTCTTGAGCGGCGTCGGCAACGCGTACTCGGACGAAATTCTTCACCGAGCCAAGCTGTCGCCGATAAAACAAACTAAGCAGTTGACCGATGACGAGATTGCGCGGCTGTTTCAGGCGACCCGCGAGTGCATGCAGGGGTGGATCGAACGCTTGCGCCGAGACATCGGCCATGATTTCCCCGAGCGCGTGACGGCATTCCGTGACGACATGGCGGTTCACGGCAAGTATCGCAAGCCCTGCCCCGTATGCAGTGCGCCGGTGCAGCGCATCGTCTACGCCGAGAACGAGACCAATTACTGCGCCAAGTGCCAGACAGGCGGCAAGCTGCTCGCCGACCGCAGCCTGTCGCGCTTGCTTAAAGATGATTGGCCACGGACTTTGGAGGAGATGGAGGAGGGGAAAAATCTCTCCTAGCAGGCTGCCAAAAGAGATCCTATGCTTCGTGGAGCTCAATCGCGTCCCGTCAACGTACTGCCGATGCGCGCCTCTGCAGTCGATTTATTTCCGCGCCTTGCCTCTGTATCTTTTGATGCTGGCGCAAGAGGATGTTGTTCAGCAACTCGCTCGATGGTAACCACAAGATAGCTTCATGGTTGTCGAACCTAGGTTGCACTAGCTCGATAATGTCGTATGTTTTGGCATGTTGTCACTTCAAGACGAGTGCCGGTTGCAGCTGCGCATGAATCAGACATTGGCGCGCTACGAGTGAGTGCATTTCCATGCCGCATAACATCACCTTAATTACGACAATTGTCGCTGCGCTTGGCGGGGCATTGGCGTTGGGCTTTCTCGCGGCGCGGCTCAAACTCCCGGTGCTGATCGGTTATCTTGCCGCCGGTATTGTTCTTGGGCCTTTTACTCCCGGTTTTGTTGCCGATTTCGATCTGTCGATGCAACT
>DASSGE010000892.1:0-4074 GCA_035693605.1 Binatia bacterium | reverse complement strand
ACTTCCAGTTCGCTGATACTTCGTTGGTACATGCGCTGAATCGCGTGAACTCGAAATACCAGCCGTTCAAAAACCACAGCGACACCCTTTAAATCAAGTGACCAGTGCCTTGTTGCGACGCAGGATCTTTCTTCTTGAACTCCACTGACAAAGCTTATCTTACGCGAATCGATATGGGGATGCCAAGTCTCAGCTCTCCGGATCGGACCCGCCTAACTCAAATCAAGAAACTGGCACTGTTCAAATCGTTCCAGCCCTTCGATACGGTGTTTGCGACCTACTCGGGACCAACGGAATTTTTTAATTGGGGTTCGTTCAAGTAGCGCCGCTACGCGGCCGTTCAAGGTTCAAAAGTTCAAGAGTTCAACGCCGGATTCAGAACTTCCGCGTTTCCGCAATTTCGAAAATGCGGATACAAACGCCGGTTATCGATTGCCGTAGCGCGCGGCGCGGCACTCCGGAAAAGACTCGCTCTAGTAGCCCTTCTCCAGGCACCAGTCGGCGATTTCGATGCGCCGGGCGAACCACACTTTGGCAAAACCCTTGGTGTAATGGATGAACTCGTCGATAATTTTCGTGCGGAACGGCACGCCCGAAATGAACGGATGCAAATTAAAGGCGAAAAATTTCGGCGCCCCTTGTTCGCCTTCCCAGTAGAGATAGTCGAACTGATCCTTCATGATCTGCAGCAAGTCGCGCGGCGTCCGGCCGCCGCCGTAGGTCGAGTAGTCGTTACAGCCTGGCACGTTGTACGGCACGACGACGACCTTTCGGCCGTTTGATTCGACGCTGTATGGGTTGTCGGAATTGAGCGGATCGGCCCACCAGACAAAGCCGGCGTCGGCGACCAGCTCCAAGGTATTCGGCGTCGACGCATGACCCGGCGATAAATAGCCGGTCGGCTTCTGCCCCAGGACCTTCTCAAAGGCCGCAACCGTCTTGCGGATCGACTCGCGTTCCTGCTCGCGCGTGTACATAAAGGAGTACTCGTGCTCGTAACTCTCTGACGAGAATTCGTGTCCCTGGGCTTTGAACGCTTTGCACTCTTCGGGAAACTGCTCCACTTTGAGACCGTTCATCAGAAACGTCACTTTGAGATCATGGCGCTCGAACATATCCATGATGCGCCAGATGCCGATGCGGTCGCCGTATTCCCTTTCGGTGACCGCCGCCATATTTTTCTTAAAGACGGCGTTGGCCGGCGGAATGGTGTGCGTGCCGTGGCGCTGCAGCGATTCCCGCGTGGCGAAATTCTCCGGCCACACCTCCCACGGAATAATGAAGGTGACACAGATCTTCGCCTTGTCGGGCCACTCAATGATCCGGGGTCGCGCCATGAGCGAGCCTCCTTCTTTGACGTCTTTGACGTAAGGGTCAGCTTTTATACTATCTCAACCAATTGTTCGGTGCCATGTCGCTCGCGGTCCTGCTCGATTAGTTCAGCCATTCGGCCAATCAAAAACGCTTGGCTTATCGCCTCGGTCCTCCATCGGAACTTGCCTCCCGGCTACTCCAGCGGTTTTAACTCCGCGAGCATCGTTGGAATCAACTCCGACACGGTCGGATGAATATGCATGGCCCGCTGGATCACCGTATAGGGCGCTTTGGCGTACATCACATCGAGAATCGAATGAATTACTTCATCGCATTCGATGCCCAGGAGCGACGCTCCAAGGATTTCTTTGGTCTCGGCGTCGACCAGGACTTTCATGAATCCCTGCGTCTCGCCCTTTTCCACCGCGCGGCCCACCCGCGTCATCGGGCGTTTTCCCAGCAATGCTTTTCGCCCGGATTTGCGCGCTTCCGCTTCGGTCATGCCGGCGCGCCCTAAAGGTGGATCGATGTAGAGCGCGTAGGCGGTGATGCGGTCGCTCACCCGGCGCGGGTCGCCGTCGAGCAGATTGGCGGCGACAATTTCGTAATCGTTGTAGGCGGTATGCGTGAACGCGCCTCGTCCGTTGCAATCGCCCAGCGCGTAGATGCCGGCCACTTTAGTGCGGAGCTGATCGTCGACTTGGATATAACCCCGTTGATCGACGGTCACGCCGGTGGTGTCCAATCCGAGATCGTCGGTGTTGGGCACCCTGCCGATGGCGAGCAGAACATGCGAGCCGATCACTGATTTATCGCCCTGGTTGCAATCGACGTTGACGGCGATCTTGTCGCCGCGTTTTTCGAAAGCGATGCATTCGGCGCCGAGCCGGACGTGAATATTTTCACTTTCAAGAATTTCCCGGATGGTTTGGGACACGTCTTCGTCTTCACGCTGAATCAGCCGAGGCGCCATTTCGACGATCGTCACTGCGCTGCCGAAACGCCGGTACATCTGGGCAAACTCCAAACCGATATAGCTGCCGCCGATGACGATCAGATTCTCGGGAACAAAGTCGACGTCCATCATGCTCGAGTTATTGAGTGTCTTCACCTGATCGAGTCCCGGTAATTGCGGCATGGCTGCCCGGCCGCCGACGTTGATGAAGATCTTTTCGGCCTCGAGCCGATGATCGCCGACGCTGAGCTGATGGTCACCGACAAATCGCGCGTGACCTTGATAGACCGTCACATTCGCGCTGCCCTTCAGCCACTTCTCGACACCCTGGTTAGAACTTCGTACCACCGCGTCCTTGCGCGCTTTGACTTTTTTCATATCGACAGTGATCGATCCATCGATCGTTACGCCATAGTCACCTGCGCGCCGCGCTATATGTGCGGCGCGCGCGCTCGCGACCAGCGTTTTGGTTGGAATGCAGCCGTCGTTGACGCAAGTACCGCCGAAGCGCTTGCGTTCGATAATCGCCACTTTCATCCCCGATCCGGCCAGCCGGACCGCCAGCGCCGGGCCGGCCTGTCCGGTGCCGATGATGATCGCGTCATACGTAGTTGCCATTGGAATAGCCCTCCCTGTATCAGGAAAATGTCATAGCGATCTGACTATCAGTCACCCCTAGGCGCGCATCCGACGCAGACTCACGCTAGATCGAAGACCAGAATCTCCGAGTCATCACGAATCTCTACATCCAGGGAGTTCTCTCCGCTCATCGCCGCGCCGTCGCCGGCATTCAGAACCGTGCCATTGACGATTACAGCGCCGCGCACCGTTTGTACCCAGCCATTGCGCGCCGCTTTCAAAGGAAGAATGGTTCGCTGCCCCTGTGCTAGCCGCGCCGCCCAGACGTCGACATCTTGATGCACGGTGACCGACCCGTCGCGCCCGTTTGGTGACGCAATCAACGTCCATCGATCCTGCTGCCCATCGAGCGGGAAAGCGCGTTGCTCATAGCCCGGCGTCAGGCCTGTCTTTTCCGGCATGATCCAAATTTGCAGGAAATGCACCGGATCGGTTTGCGACGCGTTGTACTCGCTGTGGCTGATGCCGGTTCCCGCGCTCATCCGCTGGACGTCACCAACTCGAATGACCGAACTCGTGCCGGTGCTGTCCTTATGCGCCAAAGCGCCTTCGAGCACGTAGGTGACGATCTCCATGTCGCGGTGCGAATGGGTCGGGAAACCAGCGGCTGGAATGAGGCGATCCTCGTTGATCACCCGGAGGTCGCTGAATCCCATTTGTTGCGGGTCGTGATAGTCACCGAACGAGAAGGTATGGCGGCTGTCGAGCCAGCTGAGTTTTGTAAGTCCCCGATCGCTACTGCGGCGTATTTTGATCATATGGGTCTCCGACGAAATTGCCGCTCACCTTGGTTGTCCCGGCGGCAGCTCGTTTGGCAGCGCGGCCAGCATCCAAACTGTTCTCATTTCCGCCGAACAGCCATGCATCCAGCGACACGGGCCCGCGCCGCTCAGAGCCAGGCAAATGGTGGCTGTCAAATAGAAAGCCGAGTTTTCCCAACTGTGACCGGCGGGATTGATGAATGGCTCGCCGCGTTGCATCAAAAAAAGTGTTGCCGTAATCATGGTTCCGGCAATACCGAGAGACGCTAACGGCGTAAGCGCGCCAATGAACAACAGGATGCCACCGATGAATTGGGTCAACATCGTCGCCAATCCCAGCCAGACGGGAATACCGAACTCGGCGGCGAACTCCGACGGGTGTATCAATTTGCCGCTGCCATGTTG
>DASSGE010000891.1:0-4896 GCA_035693605.1 Binatia bacterium | reverse complement strand
GGCGATACCACTAAGACCGCACGAGGTAAAAACAGCGCCGGCAACTGGTAACATAACGATTTGCCGCTGCCGGTCGGCATGATTCCAAGAGCATCGTGACCACTCAGGATGGTTTGAATGAGCTCGCGTTGCCCGGGCCGGTAAGCTTCTATGCCAAAGCGTCGAAGGGCGCGTTTGTCGTTGGCCGGAGTCCACTTCCAGTGCGTGTTCATTGTCGCCCGAGTATTTACTTCTTGCCGGCGGGCCCGCACTCTCGCCGGATCCCGAACCGTACAAGAACTCTCACCGGCGAAAAATTTTCTTTGGCGGTCAGTTGCGCTCAGCTCTGCATTCTAACGCCACCGGTAATCCCATGATGACGATTGATGATCTCGACAGCCATGGGCGTCATCCCGGCGGCATCGACGAGAACCAGCACTTGACCGGCGTCGAGTTCCGGCAAGGTCGGAATTTCATCCGCGGGCGCAGCAAGCACTTTGGTGTCGGCGAGGAAGTTGTCTTGCGCCTCGCCATCGTTCATGGCGACGAGAATGCGATCGGCGAACCCTGCGTCTTTCAATTCCAAAACGGTTTTTTTGGCTTCCTCCGAGTCTTTGAACAATCCCGTCACGCGCGTTTCGAGATTCTCGCCCACTGAAGACTCGGGTTCCTCGTCATCGAGCGCCGGCTCCGGCGCCTCGCGGTATTCGGTAGGATCGGAAACCCGCTCGAGAGTTTCGCCGCCGAGCTGCCGGTCGCCGGTCGCTGTCGATAATTCGCCCAAGGAAACAATCCCGACCAACTCTCTGTCCTGATTCAAAACCAAGAGCCGGCGGATTTGATGCTCCTGCATCAGGCGCGCAGCTTCTTCCGCTGTGTCGTTTTCCGTACAGTAAACGACCTCGGGAGTCATGACCGCTCCAACTGTAGTGGTTGACGGATCGTCGCCCGCGGCCGTCGCCCGGATCGTGATATCGCGATCGGTTATCATGCCGATCACGCGGTTGCCATCGCAGACAGGTATCGAGCCGACGTCGAGCTCGCGCATTTTTGCCGCCGCCTCTTTTAAGCTACTGTCAGGGCCAACGGCCTCGACGTGATAACTGATAAAATCTTTCAGTTCCATAAACCACCTCGCGTGTTTAGCTGAAGACGCTTTTTGGTAACTCTGGTTATTCGAGCAACGATCGTACCAAGTGGCCGCACATCAGGGTAACGACCCGAAGAAACGCGTGGCTTATGAGAATGTCTTGCCGCTGACCCAAACCGGCCTGAGATATTCCCGGATGTGAAACGCACCGCGCGCGCATACGACGTTGTTGAGCGCGAGCCGCAAGCGAATTTGACCTGATTTAGACTGTCATCGCTTGCGGATCTGCTCTGTTCACGCGGGTTACTTATTGTGGTCTGCTAATCTCTCAGCTCCGGCGATTCACTGCGAAAGAGCGCCACCGACCGCCCTTTCAGGTCGTAGATGCCGCCGGAGGGCATCCAGTCTTGCTCGGCACCTGGAAGCGCCGTATCGATCAGTCTTTGCCAACGTTGACCCGGCACTCTGGCAGGCAGTGAAAACGGAATCGCTTCATGGAAAGCATTCATCAGGACCAGGATCGAATCTCCTTTGATTTCCTGGCCGCGCTCATCGACATCGCCGATGAGATCGCCCGGCATGCGCATACCGAAGCACTGATTGAAGCCGGCGTTCCAAGCCTCCTCGCCCATCGGATGGCCGGCGGGATCAAACCAGGTAATGTCTTCGACATCGGCGCCGAAGATCGCCCGGCCTTGAAAAAATTTGCGCCGTTGAAAAACCGGTTGGGTGCGCCGGATGATGAGCATCTGGCGCACGAACTCGAGAAATTCGCTCTTCTCATCGTTCAGCTGCCAATCGAGCCAGGTAAGTTCATTGTCCTGGCAGTACGTGTTGTTGTTGCCTCGCTGCGTGTGACTCAATTCGTCGCCTGCCAAGAGCATCGGCACTCCCTGCGAAACCAGCAAGGTCGCGATGAAATTGCGCTTCTGCTGCCAACGCAGGGCATTGATCGCCTGATCTTCGGTCGCCCCCTCGGCGCCGCAATTCCAGCTTTTGTTGTCGTCCGAACCGTCCTGATTGTTTTCGCCATTGGCTTCGTTGTGCTTGTCGTTGTAACTCACCAGGTCCTGCAGGTTGAAGCCGTCATGGCAGGTGACGAAATTGATGCTGGCGTGGGGCTTGCGACCGTCGTTTCGATAGAGATCGCTGCTGCCGCTCAAGCGCGTGGCGAATTCGTTGAGCGTGCCGCCGTCGCCCTTCCAAAACGAGCGCACATTGTCGCGGTATTTGCCGTTCCACTCGCTCCACAGCACCGGAAAATTCCCGACCTGATAGCCGCCGACGCCGACATCCCACGGTTCGGCGATCAATTTTACTTGGGACAAGATCGGGTCCTGGTGAATGATGTCGAAAAACGCGCCGAGACGATCGACGTCGTAGAGTTCGCGCGCCAAGGTGCTCGCCAGATCGAAACGAAATCCGTCGACATGCATATCGACGACCCAATAACGCAGACTATCCATGATCAGTTGCAGCACCCGCGGGTGGCGTACGTTGAGCGAATTGCCGCAGCCCGTGTAGTCCATATAAAAGCGCTGGTCCTCCGGTGAGAGTTTGTAATAAACCGAGTTGTCGACGCCGCGCATCGACAAGGTCGGGCCGAGATGATTGCCTTCGGCAGTATGGTTGTAGACGACGTCGAGGATCACTTCGATGCCGGCGGCATGAAACGCGGCGACCATCATTTTGAACTGCTGCACGGCGTCTTGAGGAATGCTGGTGGCGCAGTAGCGCGCATCGGGAGCAAAGAAACCCAGCGTGTTATAGCCCCAATAGTTAGTTAAACCGCGGTCGACCAGTATCCGATCGTTGACGAAGTAATGGACCGGCATCAACTCCACGGCGGTAATCCCGAGATTGAGCAGATGGTTAACGACCAGTTCCGAGGCGAGACCGGCATAGGTGCCGCGCAAGGGCTCGGGCACGTCGGGGTGAAGTTTGCTGAAGCCCTTGACGTGCAGTTCGTAAATGATCGTCTTGTGCCAGGGTGTGCGCGGCGGGCGATCGTCGCCCCAAGTAAACGCGGTATCGATGACGCCGGCAAGCGGCGCATAAGCGGCGTTGTCACGCTCATCGAAAGCCAAGTCCTGTTGCTCATCGCCGAGGCGATAACCGAACAATTCGTCGGCCCAGCGCACGTCGCGTCCGATCGACTTGGCATAAGGATCGAGGACAATTTTATTGGCATTGAACCGATGGCCTCGCTCGGGCTCGTACGGGCCATGGACCCGGTAGCCATAGAGCTGGCCTGGCAGCACTTCCGGTAAATAGGCATGCCAGACATGATCGCTGTATTCCGGCATGGTGATGGCCTGCGCCGGCGCCGCGCTGTCGACGCCATCGAATAAGCAAAGTTCGACTTTAGTGGCGTTCTCCGAAAACAGCGCAAAGTTAACACCCTTGCCATCCCAAGTCGCGCCCAACGGATATGACTTACCCGGCCAGACTCGCATAAATATTCCTCCGCTCTTTTACGCTGTACTTCACTCCATTCCTGTTAAGCCTTTACACTTCATCACTGGCGCTTTGGCGATCAAGCGCAGCATTATCGACATACTCAAACCTGCTCATGCTGAGAAGTTAACAGCGTGGCTGCATATCCCTGGATGCGCCATGGCCCGTTTGTCTGCAGTTCCGCCGTGCCGCGCCCGCCGTAGGCCGGGCGTTCGCTCGACCAGAGGATTTTCCATTGTGAGTCTTCCGGCGGCGCCAGCAGGGGTTGGGGCGCCGGATCGCACGCCGAGTCGACGCCCAGATTGATCAGCAGCAGCCGGTCACCCTGCCCATTCGCCCCGAAAAAGCGCAAGACCAGAATCGATTGCATGAGCACGGCGCCGTCAAAGCCATTGCCGCCCTGAGCGCGAAACACCGGGTCGTCGCGCCGCAGGCGCACTAGGTCGCGGTGCATCTGATAAATCTTTTTATGGGTTTGGCGCTCGGCCAAGTTGAGCTTGCACGCGGTGAAAATTTTCTCGTCGGCAGGATCGGGAATGCTCGCCTGCGATTCCGGCGTCGCCAGACTGGCAAACTGGGCAACAAACTGCTTTCTGCCTTGGTGAACCAGCCTAGCCAATTCCGGTTTATGATCGGCAAAGAAGACAAACGGGGAAGAAGCACCGAACTCCTGGCCCATGAACAACAGCGGCGTCGACGGCGCCAGCAGTAGAAGGGCTGTCAACGCGCGAAAGCAACCCGGGTGGGACGAAGAATGGATGCGCTCGCCAAATCCGGAATTGCAAATCTGATCGTGATTTTCGAGAAAGTTGACAAACGTTGCCGGCGCCAGACCGCGGGTCGACGTGCCGCGCCGCTGCTTTTGCCATTCATACCACTGACCCTGATAGAGAAAACCCCACTTGAGCGCGGAGAGAAGCTCCTGCGGCGTGCCGAGATAGTCGAGATAGTAAGCCTCGCGCTGGCCGGTGAGAGCAACCCGGGCGCTATGGTGAAAGTCGTCGTTCCACACAGCGTCGAGACCGTAGCCGCCGGCGTCGACCGGACGCACAAGCTTGGCATGCTGCGACTCGTTCTCAGCGACGATGATCGTCGATCGGCCGCCCGCGGCTCGGCGTGCCCGGGCGACGATTTCACTGAGTATATGCGGCGTCGAATCGTCGTAGATATTTTGGGTCGCATCCAGGCGCAACCCATCAAGATGATACTCCTCGATCCAATAGCCGCCGTTGGCGCTGAAAAACTCGCGCACCGGCGCGCAGTTTTTGCCGTCGTAGTTGATCGCTTCACCCCAATCGGTCTTATGTTTAACGCTAAAATAGTCTTCGGAAAACAAGCCCAGGAAATTGCCGTCCGGTCCCATGTGATTG
>DASSGE010000890.1:0-8553 GCA_035693605.1 Binatia bacterium | reverse complement strand
GCTGGAATATAATCATTTGTGTCGGTAGATGGACGTACTATCGATTATCGATCGGTCGACATCCAATGCGCATGCCGTATTGACCTTATCGCGCCGTTTGGCGCCCTACAATAGCGCCGATTATCGCTGAAACAACGCGCTTGACCCCAGGTCGCTTAATTCATAGACTTTTAAAATCTCATGACCTGTATTTTTTAAAATGAATAAGCCAATCATCGCGGCAATATGCGGTTTGCTAGCTCTGCTGCCGGTTTTGGGATTTACCCAGGGGATGCCGAGGAACCAGCGATCTGCCGCGGTCGACGCCGAACTCGCGCGTTCGCGCACGGATGTGCTGCAAAAAACTAAGGAGACCCGCAGCGGTGCTGAAAGGCTCTTGGCGCTTCACGAGGCGGAGTTTAAACGTATCACAGAGGAATATGAGCGACGCCGCGAGCTTTATTACCAAGGTTTAATTGCCCGCAACGACGTGGTTCAGGCGGAGCATGCCGTGGCGCAGACGATGTTGCGGATACAGGCCGACAAGCGCTTTCTTGCGGAAACGGATACCGCGCTTACCGAGTTTACCATGCGCGATGAATTGCTGCGGCTGCCTGGTTTGGCGTTAGGCGGCTATAGCGAATCGCGTGGCTTGTTACGTTTCAACGGCGCGGCGGGATTTACCTTGGCGGAGGTTGCCAAGATCGAAAGATTTTTTGCCAGCACTTTTGGCCGTGGGCTGCCGATTAGCGCGCTCGGCCAGACAGCTACTCATGACCGTATGAGATTCGATCATCGTGACTCGGTCGACGTGGCGCTTCATCCCGAGAGCGCAGAAGGCCAGTCGGTGCTCAATTACTTACGCCAAGCTGGGATTCCATTCATCGCATTTCGCGGCGCAATTCCCGGTGCCGCCACCGGGGCCCATATTCATATTGGTAAACCGTCGCCGCGACTCTAGGTGAGTTCATGTTCGGGAGATCGCCGGGGCGGTTGCGGGGCGTCGCGTTTTAGCTAAGTCGACTATAACTATGGCACAGCCATCCATACCGATGCCGGCTTCGACCGTGGTTTTGGTTCGCCCGAGCGAGGATGGCGCATTCGAGATTTTTATGAATCGGCGCCCGGAGAAAATGGACACCTACGCAGGTGTCTACGTTTTTCCCGGTGGGCGGGTGGAGCGCACGGATTGGTCGTCATCCATGCTCAATTTGGTCCGTGGGATTTCGCCCCAAGACGCACAACAAAAACTCGGGAGCACCGCCGGTCCTGACGTTTGTCTGGGCTACTGGGTCGCCGCGGTGCGCGAATTGTTTGAAGAAGCGGGCATCCATTTTTTTGTGCCGCAACATAACGAAGCATCAACGTTCGATTCAATCGACTTTGCCGAGCGCTTAGCTGAAAAACGCGCTGCGCTGCAAGAGGGTAGATTCGACTTGCCAACGTTTATGGCTGCCGAGCGATTGTATTGTGATGTCGGCCGGCTCAGCTATTTTTTTCACCGGATCACTCCGGAGCATTATCCGGTGCGCTTCGACACCCGGTTTTACCTAGCAGTTTTGCCTGAAGGACAACGACCGTTGCATAGCTCCGAAGAGGTGTCCGAGAGTGTTTGGCTGGCGCCGCGAGCGGCGCTTGACCACAGCCAAGCCGGCAATTTGCCGATGATGCCGCCGACAATAGCGGTCTTGCGGACACTCGCCGATCATCAATCTTGGCGTTCCCTACGTGACGCCTTTCAATTGTAATAGTCGTGACTAGATACCTTCCTGACAAATGCGGCGTGCCAAGCTCGTGACGTCTACCAAATTCGCCCAACTGCTAGTTTGATTTATACGGTTTTTCAATTAGTTATAGAAAACTGTCCGCAGGCACTGCGTTTGCGTGAAACTCTCCACAAACCGGCCGGGATGGGTCGGACAAAGAATTGCCCAATAATTTCGATGATGCTATAGTCGTGAAAATTTATCGGGAGATTCAGGAACTGGCTTCTACGCCACTTCGTCAGAAACCCCGTTAGCCCTTTGATCACGAAATTCGTCAAATGAGTGTGGATATGACAGCTTCATTGCCCCAACAAGGGACGATCGCTTACTTTTCCATGGACGTCGCGGTTGATTCCGAAATTCCGACCTACAGCGGCGGTCTGGGGGTGTTGGCCGGCGATATGTTACGTTCAGTGGCCGACCTGTCCGTCCCGATGGTGGCTCTGTCGTTGCTCCATCGTAAAGGCTATTTCGATCAACGCCTTGACGGCCAGGGCAATCAAATGGAGACGCCGGTAAAGTGGTCGCCGGAGCAGCACCTGAAACGGCTATCGGATCGGGTGACGTTAAACATCGGCGACCGGCCCGTACAGATCGGCGCTTGGGAATATCTCTTCACCGGCGTCACCGGCCACACGGTACCCTTGATTTTTCTCGATACTGATCTGCCGGAAAACGATCCCCGCGATCGTAGCTTAACAGATTATCTCTATGGTGGTGATGATCGCTACCGATTAGGCCAGGAAGCGATCTTGGGAATCGGTGGTGTGCTCATGCTGCGGGCTCTCGGTTATAAAGACGTGCACGTCTTTCATATGAATGAAGGCCATTCGGCGTTAGCGACGCTCGCGCTACTGGAAGAACATACCGGTTTGGCGGGTGAGCGGCGATACTCGGAAAGCGAAATCGATTCGGTGCGGCGCCAATGTGTTTTCACCACACATACACCAGTCCCCGCTGGCCATGATCGTTTTCCTGCTGACTTGGTTTATCAGGTGTTAGGCGATAGCCGCGCGGGCGTGCTGAACGACCTTCAGGTCATGAACGGCTCGCTCAATATGACCGAGCTCGCGCTGCGCTTTTCGGGATACGTCAATGGCGTGTCGATGCGCCACGGCGAAGTTTCTCGCGATATGTTTCCCAATCATCACATCGAAGCCATCACCAATGGAGTTCACGCCACTACTTGGACTGCGGCGCCAATGGCCGCGCTGTTCGACCGGACATTGCCAAAGTGGCGAGAAGACAATTGTTTTCTGCGCTATGCCGTGGGTATTCCGGTGAGCGAGATCCGCCAGGCCCATACTCACGCAAAGCTAGAGCTGCTGCGTCAAGTGCGCTGGCTCACCGGAATTCAGTTCGACGAAAAAGTTTTTACTCTCGGATTTGCCCGCCGCGCCACTGGCTACAAGCGTGGTGATTTATTGTTCACCGACATTGAGCGGCTCAAAACCATTAGTCAGCGCGTGGGTCCGATCCAGCTCGTGTATGCCGGTAAGGCTCATCCCCGCGACGATGGTGGCAAAGCGATCATCCGGCGCATTTTCGAGGCGGCGGCGTTATTGGCTAACAGTGTGCGGGTCGTTTACCTCGAGAATTATGATATGGCCCTGGGCAAACTTCTGTGTTCCGGGGTGGATGTTTGGCTCAATACGCCGATGCGCCCCCAAGAGGCCTCGGGTACTAGCGGCATGAAGGCTGCGCTCAATGGAGTGCCCAGCTTCAGCGTCCTAGATGGCTGGTGGGTCGAAGGTCATATCGAAGGTGCGACCGGGTGGTCCATCGGTGATTCAGTTAATGCTGAAAACGATTCAGCCGTTGAGGCTCAGTCGATGTACCACAAGCTCGAAAGGGTGATTTTACCACACTATTACCAGGAACCAGACAGATTTGCCCAAGTGATGCGATCGGCCATCGCTCTTAATGGTTCGTTTTTTAACACCCAACGCATGCTGTTCCAGTACGTGCGCAATGCATACGCTCCAGCCCGCAATGCGGCGATCACCGATTTCGATTAGGCGGTGAGCTCGTGTTTTCTCATAACCTCGCGTTTGAAAATAGGTTTAGCGCGAATTCAAATAGAGTCACTTAATCAGGCTTAATCGGGATTCAACTGGCAATGAGCTTGCCGTTACGGCCGGCCCGGGCGGAGGTCAAGACTTCTGGTCAGGTCGAAAAACTTTGCAGTGACGCGCAAGTCTGGTATTCTTTCGTCGATGCCGGATGAAACCAGGACACTCGATAGCTTGCAAGGGTATTTTCGCCAGGTGGTGCGTCAGAGCTTTTGGCAAGTGGGACTTTATGACGCCACCGTCGCGGAATATGTCGCCCAAGTGTTGGTCGAATTCGCCGTTGCGGACAATCTTTACAAGCTGCGCGATCGGGGTGGACGCAAGATCGACAGCGTCGTGGAGATGCTGGCTCAAGCGCCGGCTGTGCCTGTCGATGAAGCCGATGTTCTGCGTCAGCGCAGGTTACGAAAGTACGTCGGCGATTACGCGCTATTCATGAGCGGTGTTTTTCGTACGTACATTGACGGCAAGGGTTCTCTGGATTTTTACATTCAAGAGGGCAGCCGTTCCTATTGGACGGTTTCCGAACTCGATCTAGCGCTATACCGCGCTGGCTATTATCTCTATCAAGAACTTTCGACAAAATTTGAATATTATTCCGGCGCCCTCGATTTCATGCGTAAGAGCTACTTTGCGGCGGTGCCGGGCGAAGACCCATTTGCCGGATTCCTCCGACAGATTAAGGGTTGGATGAATATTAATGTGAGCGAGAATTGAACCCATAGACCGGGAATCGCCACGCTCCCCCCGCGGACTTCGAAACGTGAAAATCCTCCGCACTGCAGTCCTTTTTACCTTTTTGGCGCTGCCAGTGTTGGCGGGGCTGTTTTTTTACAACATTTATTACTCCCGTTCCACCAGTGGCACCTATCCGACTGAAGTGAGAGTCGAGCCTGGCGATTCATTTGCCATCGTGACGCGCAAGTTGCGCCAGCAACAGGTGATTTCCAACGGTTTGTTTTTCTCCCTGTGGGCCCGTTTCAACGGTTCGGAGAAAAAAATTCAACAGGGGCTATATCGTTTCGAGAGCAGCGTCGCCCCTTGGGAAGTCTTGGACCGGCTGGTTACTGGCAAGGGCATTTTTCACAGCGTGACGATTCCTGAAGGTTTGACCATCAAGGAGATCGCTGACCTGCTGGACAAGATGCAGATCGCCGATAGAGAAAAGTTTCTCGCCGCCGCGACTGACCCTAGTTTGCTTGGGGCGCTTGGACTAGCCGATCGCGGTATCGAAGGATATCTCTTTCCAAGCACCTATCATTTTACGCCGGCAACACCTGAACGCGACATTATCAACATGATGGCCGAGCAGTTTCGGAAGTCGTCTCAACCACTCCTGGCAAATGCGCGATCGGCGGCGCAGTTTACCACGCACGAACTGCTGACACTGGCGTCGATTGTCGAGAAGGAGACCGGCGTGGAAGCCGAGCGTGGTCTGGTTGCCGCGGTTTTCTACAATCGCCTCAGGCGGCAGATGCCGCTGCAAAGTGACCCGACAGTTATTTATGGCCTGAAGAATTTTAACGGTAATCTCACCAAAAAAGACCTCCGCGACGATAATCCTTACAACACCTACCGAATTAGCGCGCTGCCGCCTGGCCCGATATGTAATCCCGGTCTGTCGTCGATCAAGGCAGTTTTAAATCCGGCAGATGTGCCGTATCTCTATTTCGTATCAAAGAACGATGGCAGCCACATCTTTTCCGAAACCATCGAGGAGCACAACCAAGCGGTAAAAACCTACCAGCCAGTACGCGAACCGCCGCGCGCTCAGGTCCAGAAAAATTTTGCGAGAGTTCGTTGACGCCCATTTCAGCTATCGCCGGCCAGATGGTATAGTTTTTAAAATGATATTTAGAAAGACTGTCCCGGCGGGTGGCAGCGGGCCGGAACATCTGGTCACTAGCCTGGCGGAGCGCCTGCGCAGTCATGTTTTATGGGATTCCTTGCTGATCTGCATCCCCCCGGCCATAGCGGCGGTGCTCATCGCGTTTGCCTGTTATCGCGCTGCTTGGTTGTCACCGCTGGCGTTTTTATTCGTTGCACTCGGCATCGCTGGATTCGCTGGGCTTGCGGTGGTGTTACGCTACCGGCCGTTGGCTCCATCGCTTCCTGCGGCGGCGCAAATAATCGACAAGCAGGCAGAGTCTAAGGATCGATTTCTCACCCTGGCCACGCTCGCTAATACGTCTCAACGTGCGACCTTTGTCGCGCGTTTGCGCCAAGAGACCTCGCATTTCGGCGAGCGAATCCAGTTTGGCCGGGATTTCCCATATCGTTTTAAGCAATCCTTTTACCGCTCCATTGCGATTTCTCTGGCCGCGACAATTCTATTTCATTTTCTGATTCCGGTGGCTGCGTCGGTTATTAGTCCACTGAGCGTGCAACAACAATTGCGTCAGATAGCGGCAAAGATGGCGCAGAAGGAATCTCTTAGGCCGTTGGCGAGGGAGTTACAGGCTCTAGCGGCCAAGCTCGACGACGCGAAAGTCACGCCGGAGGAAAAGCAAGCGGCAACGGAAGAACTCGAGAAAAAGATCGAAGACCAGACGAAGAAAGAAAAAGAAAAAGAAAACCGTGATCTCCTCAGTCAAGCGGCCAATACGCTGACAGGCGCCGAGCAGCAACAATCTTCGAGCGGCGATCAACAGAAGAAAGACCAAGACAAAGGCGGCGGCGGGATTCAAAGCAATCTGCCGCAGGAGGGAAAAGGGCAAGGCAAGCAGAGCGAGGGTGGTGGTGCCGACAGCAAGGGTGAACAAAGCGCGCAGATGAGCAATGACATGAAGCAGGGCAAGTCGGCACAGGGTAATCCCAAGGAAAAAGGTGAAGAGAAAAACCAGCAGGCGCAGGGCGATACCAAGAGCGATCAGCGCGACCCCACTCAACCGGGTAAGGAACAGAACAACGAAAAAGTCGGCAAAAACCAGGGCGCCTCAAAAGAGGGAGCGGGGAAAAATCAATCGCCGGAAGAACCGCCTCAGGGAGCGCCCCCTGCGGAGCGATTCTACAAAGCCGGCGAGGGTAAGGAAGGCCTTAAAGGCGCGGGCTATGTAACCGTACAGCTGCCGGAGGATGTCGTAGCGGACAGCAAGGCCGAGGGCAAAGCGACCAAAGAGAGCGGCAAGGGGAATCGAGCACGGCCGCAAATTCCCGTGAGCAACGCTCCACTGCCTGCGCATGTGCCTAGCGCACCAACGGAAAAACAACAAATGCCGATCGAATATCGCGGTATCATTCGCTGATTAGAACGGGAGTGTGATGGAGCCGGAACAGTTTCAACAAACCTTCAAGCGTCTCGAAGCGGAGGTGCAGAAAGTTATTGTCGGTAACCACGAGGTAATCCGCAAAGTGTTGATTGCCTTTTTCGCCGGCGGCCACGTGTTGCTTGAAGGCGTTCCTGGATTGGGTAAGACCCTGCTGGTCAAGTCCTTGAGTCATGCCCTAGGTATGTCCTTTAAACGGATTCAATTTACACCGGACTTGATGCCGTCGGACATCGTCGGTACCGAGGTCTTAACCGAGGCCAACGGCCGGCGCGAATTTCAGTTTAAAAAAGGACCCATCTTCGCCCATGTTGTATTAGCCGACGAGATCAATCGGGCGACACCGAAGACTCAGTCGGCGGTGCTCGAGGCAATGGAAGAAAAACAGGTGACTGTGTTCGGTGAGTCCCATATTCTCGAGTCGCCGTTTATAGTGCTGGCGACGCAGAACCCCATCGAACTGGAGGGCACCTATCCGTTGCCGGAAGCTCAGCTCGATCGCTTTTTTTTCAAACTCCTGGTGACGCCGCCGGTGCCGGACGAATTACGCGAAATACTCAAGCGTACCACTGGGGTGGAAACTAGCGATGCCGCAAAAGTCTTGCCCGAAGACGGTGGCAGGTTGGTCAACGAGATGAAGCAGTTACTGCGCCAAGTGCTGATCGCTCCGCCGATCGAAGATTATGTCGTTCGACTGGTGCATGCGACCCAGGGCAACGGTCAGAGTAGCGGTAGTGCAGGTATCAAACAATATATTCGTTTCGGATCCAGCCCACGCGGCGCACAAGCGGCGATACTGGGCGCCAAGGGCAATGCGCTGGCCGAAGGGCGCGTCCATGTAAGTTATGAGGATGTCGAAAAGATAATCTATCCGGCACTGCGCCATCGCATCATTCTCAATTTCCAGGCTGAAGCCGAAAACGTCAATGCCGATCAAGTGATCGCCGAAGTGATGAAGCAGGTGAAGCGCAACTAGGGCAAGTGCTTACTTTAGGGCTCATTTAATGACGTTCTTAATCGCCGGTATTGATTTCACATAATCGGCGATTGCCAGGGCGTCCTCTTTGGTCATGTCTTTGTAACCATGAGGAGTGCCCCGAATCACTTCTTCCATGAGACCCTGAACGTTATCAAAGTCAGGCTTGACTCCCTTCAGTAACAGCTCGGCGATGTCTTCGCGCTTCCAGTCGCCGATGCCGGTTTCTTTGTCAGGCGTGATGTTGGGTACTCGTTCGCCAATCGGGCCATCTTTGGGCGAGCCAGCCAGATAGAGTGAGAAATTGGGCACCCCGAAGGAGTTTCGCGGTGTGTGGCAGTCGCCGCAAATAGCAACATGGTCGGTCAAATATTTTCCCCTTTGTATGCCGCTTTTGGGGGCCTGGGCAGGTGATTCGTAAAAAATGCCGAAAGCTTTAAGCCATATCCCGGTGACGACGCTGCGCACGAAGGGGGCAGAGGTCTTCAACTCGG
>DASSGE010000889.1:0-4482 GCA_035693605.1 Binatia bacterium | reverse complement strand
TCGAAGAGGCCTTCGTCAGCGCCATCGCCCCCGGCAGCCTGGAAATGTTCTGCCGCGATCAGAACAGCTACTACGCGACCACCGTGAAATTCTTGGAAGCGATTGCCGATGCGCTGCGCGAAGAGTATCGCGCCATCGTCGACGCCGGCTTCATCCTCCAGCTCGACGATCCCGGTCTCCCCGGCGCCTGGGACATGCTCGATCCCCAGCCGAGCGTCGAGGAGTACCGGCGCTACGCGTCACAGCGAGTTGACATTCTGAATCACGCCCTCGAAGGCATCCCGGTCGATCGCGTGCGCTATCACATCTGCTGGGGCAGCTGGCATGGTCCGCACACCACCGATTTTCCGCTGCGCGACATCGCCGACGTCATGCTCCGTGTCAACGCCCAGGCGTACTTGATCGAAGCCGGCAACGTCCGTCACGAACATGAATTCAAAGTCTGGCGCGACGTGAAATTGCCAGCCGGGAAAATCCTGATTCCGGGCGTCGTCAGTCACTCCACCGATCTCGTCGAGCACCCGGAACTGGTCGCCGACCGCCTCATCGCGTTCGCTGAAATCGTCGGCCGCGAGAACGTCATCGCCGGCACCGACTGCGGCCTCGGCGGCCGCGTACATCCGCAAATCGCCTGGGCCAAGCTGCGCGCCCTGCGCGAAGGCGCGGCGATCGCGAGCAAGAAGCTGTGGAGTTGAGGTCAAGAAAAGGGGTTAAAAGATTATTAAAATTGAAATGCCCGGCACCGGATTTGGCTCCGGTTGAGCTGATTCGGCCAGAAGAAGGCAACATTCTTGAGCATGGTGCCCGCGCAAAATCATATTTTTTTAAACTGATGGATCACTCTCACAAAGAAGCGGAGAAAAAGGGCTTCACCGAATTCGAGGATCTATCTGATTAGTCCCGTTAACTACTCTTACGAACTTGGAGCCGACCGCATTTTTCCTGATACGCGCTATCACCGCGTGGCGTGCCAAGGACCAGCTTTTCGTCGGCGCGGCGATCGCGCGCAAGAAGGTGAGCTGTGGAGTTGAGACTCAGAAGAATTCGGAGGATTGCTAAACTGAAAAGCCTGGCCGTAAATTCAAACCTCTGCGCGTTCTCGCAACGGCCGCAATGTGTTATTGCAAGATCCCGGCGCTCGCCGCTGTGCGTTTCCCCTATTGAATGATTTTCTCGCTCCTCGCCGACGTTTCTCTAAGGGATCTCAACTTCGGGAATGTGAAACTTGCGTCGATACGATCCCGCCGTCACGCCGGTGATCCGTTTGAATAGCCGGCGGAAGAACGCCGGGTCTTCGTAGCCCACCTTCCAGCTGATCTCATCCACCGGCGCCAGCGTTCGTTCGAGCCGCCGCTTCGCCTCTTCCACGCGCAACCGCTGGACGTAATCGATCGGCGCGTGCCCGGTCGCGTTCTTGAAGCGCCGCTTGAACGTGCGCTCCGGAATCCCCGAGATGCGCGCGCCTTGCTCGACGGGATTGGCCACGGAGAAGTGGCGGCTGAGCCAGCTTTGCGCTTTGTGAATGGCCGCATCGCCATGATCGGTCACCGGCTCGAACACGATATAGGGCGAAAGGCCATCGGCGTGCCACTGAAACGCGAAGAATTTCGCTACGGCTTGGGCCGCTGTGGGCCCGGCATGCTGGGCAATGAGATAAAGAATCAGATCGTGCCATGAAGTTGAGGCGCCGGACATGAGAAACTCCTGGCGTTTTCCGGCGGCGACCAGCGCCCGGTCCAGCCGCAGCCGCACGTTCGGGAAATTACGACGAAACGTCGGCGCGTACATCCAGTGCACCGTCGCATCCCTGCCGTCGAGCAGGCCGGTTTCGGCGAGCAGCAGTACGCCCGAGCAGGTGGAACACAATTGCGCTCCCGCGGCGTGCATCTCGCCAAGCCATTTGACGAGTCGCGGATATCTGCCCTGCTGCCAATCTCCCCGCTCGATCATAATCGAGGGAATAATGATCACGTCCGCTGAATCGATTTGCTCGATCGATCGCTTGGCTTCGATGGGCACGCCGCTCGCCGAGGAAAGCGCTCCCGCAGTAGTAGCGACGATCTGAGCTTTGAAGTGAGCCCGGCCGGCCAATCCGTCCCCGTAAGTGCCGAGCAAATTGAACGAGTTGAGCACGTCATAAAGACCCATCAACGTCGAAGCCATCACTTCTGGGATCGCCACCAGGCACACACGCACGGTTTTTGGATCTACGCTCATTTTCTATCCTTCATGGCCTAAACGGACCGATTTTGCGCAAACTGCCTCTCCCGTCGACCGGCGGCCGAGGTTATCTTCATGCGCATATAAATTTTTGCGAGGAGGATTTTATCATGAAGGTCGATGAGCGAAAGCTAAATGAATTCGTCGAAAAAGCCGTAACCGACTTAGCGGCCGGTTATGGTGGTGTCATGACCGTGCTGGGACATAGACTTGGGGTTTATAGGGCCATGGCCCATGCCGGCCCGCTCGATTCATCGGAAATCGCCAGGCGCTCGGGCTGCGCCGAGCGTTATGTGCGCGAGTGGCTCAATAGCCAGGCAGCGGCCGGTTATGTTCTTTATCATCCCACCAGCGCCACCTACGAGCTCACCCCGGAGCAGGCGCTGGTACTGGCAGAAGATGACAGCCCGGTATTCATGCCGCCTGCGTGGGAAGTGCCGGTTTCGATGTTTTTCGACGAAGAAAAAACCATCGCGGCCTTTCGCTCCGGCAAAGGCGTCGCCTGGGACGAGCACAACGAGCGGCTTTTTTGCGGCGTCGCGGCCTTTTACCGAAACGGCTACCGCACTAGTTTGGTTCGTGAGTGGCTGCCGGCGCTCCGCGGCGTCGAGGAAAAACTGCGCGCCGGCGCCAAAGTTGCGGACGTGGGCTGCGGTCACGGCCACTCGACGATCCTCATGGCCGAGGCGTTTCCCCGGTCGCGCTTTTGCGGCTTCGATTATCATGAGAAATCGATCGCAACCGCCCGCAGGCATGCGCGCAACACAGAGATCGAAGATCGCGTCAGCTTCGAAGTCGCCGGCGCCATGAGCTATCCCGCCGAAGGCTTCGACCTGATCTGTTTCTTCGACTGTTTACATGACATGGGCGATCCCGTCGGCGCCGCGCGTCATGCAAAAAACGCTCTGGCCGACGACGGCACGGTGATGCTGGTCGAGCCCTTCGCCCATGATCGGGTGGAGGAAAACCTGAACACCGTGGGCCGTCTTTACTACTCGGCTTCGACCACGCTTTGCTGCGCGCACTCGCTGTCGGAGGATGGCGCCGCCGCCCTGGGTGCTCAGGCCGGCGAGGCGCGCCTGGCCGGCGTGTTCGCAATAGCGGGCTTTGGCGAGTTCAGAAAAGCCAAGGCGACACCGTTCAATTTGATTCTCGAAGCGAAGGTTTAACGTGAAGTCGTTGGCGCAGCCGAACGTTACATCTGACCGAGTACCGGGGGCGTGCAGATCACGTTGTCAGCGCACGGACCGCCTCCGCCTTGGTCTATGCCGCCACCGGCGGCAATAGACCTGACTGGCATAACTTTGCGAGCGATTTTCAAGAACGGTTTCAACGCGACGAAAGAACGATTGTCATCGGTTGGTTTGCAGCCGGACGCCGCTTTCAGTTGGTTGAAATGTAGAGGACTCCTTTCCCGCTCTGCAGCATCGTGCCGGCCGATTTTTACAAAACCAGCATCGTGTCGGATACACAACGGAATCCTATGTAGGCGTGGCCCGTGGCGGCGCGACCGGGGTCAACGACCTCACGGGATGTCGACGTAAGGCCTTCGGGACCGCTGGCTGAATGACCGCCGCGGGCGACCACCGTGTCGCTGGTCGCCGGCTCCTCGCGTCCGTCCTTTGGATTATAGGGATAGGGTTTATAAATCGAACGGGTCCATTGCCAAACCTGTCCTGCCATATCGAAAACCCCGTAGGGGCTTGCCCCTTTGGGAAACTGCCCGACGGGGACCGTTTGACCACGGAAGCCGCCGATAAATGCCAGGTCAGGGCGGGGCATATCGTTACCCCAGGGGTAGAGCCGGCCGTCGGTTCCCCGCGCGGCTTTTTCCCATTCCGCTTCGCTGGGGAGCCGCTTACCGGCCCACGTGCAATAGGCAGCGGCACCGTGCCGGCTCAGTTCACCGACAGGGTGATTTTCAAAACCTTCCTTGGGCAGCCACTTGCCGCCTCGATTGTGGACGAGAACGTCGGGATCCGCGACATCCAAATACATTTCACCCTTGGGCCCGGTGGGACCTTTTTCCTGGATGAACTTCGCGTACTCTCTGGCGGTAACGAGATTTCTATCGATATAGAAGGCTGGGAGAAATAATTTGTGCGCCGGCGCTTCGTTTTTCGGGCCGCCGTCCCGCCCCATGGTAAATTCCCCGGCTGGGATGTTGACCATTCCGGCAAACTTTCCTCCTTGAGCCTCCACTGCCGCGGCGGCGCGGATTTCCCGCGCAGCGATCATGGCAAGGACCATAAATAAAATCGT
>DASSGE010000888.1:0-9310 GCA_035693605.1 Binatia bacterium | reverse complement strand
TGCCGGTCGCTGATAATTCGCCGACTCTTTCCGCCGCCTGTTTCGGATTGAGATTCAGTTCCGCGCCAATGATCTTGGCCGCCGCCTCACGGTTGGCCGGATCTCTCGCCCAGCCGAGCCCCTTAAACCAAGCGCGCAGGTAGCGTACGAGCGTGTCGCGATCTTTTTCGGCCCAGTCGCGATTTACGGCCAGAATGGAATTGGAATATTCAGGAAGAACTTCTTGCGAATCGCCTATCGGCCACATCCCGGCTTCCATCGCCCGGAGATCGAACCCTGAACCGAGAATCGCGCCAAAGGTTTCCCCCTTGAGCATCGAATCAAGACGCCTATTGGTTGAGCCGACGGCGACCAACTCGTAATCGCCGCGATCCAGGTCCAGTCCGTGCGCCAGCAAGATCCGGCGCAGCACTAACGCAAACGCTGTATCCACCGCGTCGGCGGCAAGTTTTTTACCTTTCAAATCGGACCAGCTCTTGATTTCAGGCCGGACAATCACCCGGAAAACTGCTCTGTCGGAAATCTGCGCTACGGCGACGATCTCCGCGCCTTCGCGCCCGGACCACGCAAGCACATTGTCGAAGCCTCCAGAAGCGAGGTGGAATTTACCGAGACTCAGCCCACGCATTTGCTCGGTCGAGCTCGCGGTTTCCGTTACCTCCACGGTCAACCCTTCGTTCGCGAAGAATCCTTGCGCTCGCGCCGCCGCGGTTGCGGCATCGATCCTGAAAACACTAACACGGACGTTCTGCATCTGCGCGCTGATGGCTTGATGCGCGCACGTCATCACCAGCAGACTCGCCAGTGCTGAAACCATTACTTTCCGTTTCATTCTCGCCTCCGGTCTTACTGAAGTTCACCCGCGTGCGAATCTTTTGAAGGCTTGCCGGCGCTTAACCCGGCATCCCAAGCGTGGATTTTGATGCAAGACAACAACTATTTACCATGCGCGGCATCAACATAAGCCTCGTCGTAATAAACCGGAAGTTTGTCGCCTTTCGGCAGCTTGAAGCCAAATTGGTTGCGCAGGTCGAGAACGACTTGCAGGCCTGGCAAATTCAAATTGCCGGTGCTCGACAGTTCGTCGATGTTTTCGCTGGCCTGCTTGGGATTGAGCTTCAACTCGGCGCTCAGCAGTTTGATCGCCGCATCGCGGTTGGCCGGATCTTTGACCCAGGCGCCCGATTCCAACCAAGCGCGCAGGAAGCCGACCACCGTATCGCGGTTCTGCTGCGCCCACTCGCGCGCCACGGCGAAGATTGTATTGGGATAATCCGGCAACACCGTTCTCGAATCGCCCATGCGCCGCATCCCCGCTTCCAGCGCTTTGCCATCGAAGGGTGAATTGAGCACGCCGGCAAAAGTTTCACCCTTGATCATCGATTCGAGCCGCGCCCCGGTGGTGCCCAAGGCCAGGAGTTCGTAATCACCTTTGGTCATATCCAAACCATTGGCGAGCAGTACCCGCCGCAGCACCAGGGCGAACGCTGTGTCGACCGCATCGGCGGCAAGCTTTTTACCTTTAAGATCGCTCCATGTTTTGATTTCCGGCCGGACGAACACCGGCAACACCGTCTTGTCGGAAATCTGCGCAATGGCAACGATCTCCGCCCCTTCGCGCCCCGACCAGGCGAGCACATTGTCGAACGCCGTTGAAACTATATCGAACCTGCCCTGGCTCAAGCCGCGCATTTGTTCGGTAGAGTTGAGAGTAACTATGGATTCCACCTCCAACCCTTCCGTCGCGAACAAACCTTGCGCCCGCGCGGCAACCGTCGCCGCATCTAGGCGGAACACATTGAGACGTAATTTACGCATGACGTTTTGCTGTTCCTTCGAGTCCCGACCCCCCGGGCGTCTGAAACAAAGGGGAATTATTTACCCGGCAGTTTTTTGAAGAACCCTTCCCGCTCCAGCTCCGCCACGAAGCGCATATCTGCGACGTCTTCATATTTGAGCTGGCGGATCTTCGCATCCTTCTCGCCCAAGCTCGCTATTAACGACTGGATGCCGGTCTTGCTGACATAAGGAACCGCGTCGAAGGCATCGCGAAACTGCACGTAGGTATCTTCCAAAATATCACTGTCGTTTAACCGGGAATATTTTTGAATCGCACGGACGCCGATCTGCCGATTGTTTTTGAAGATAGCCAGCCCTTCGCCGATGGCTCGGACGACGCGCCGGGTATTATCGGGATTAGCTTTGATATAGGCCTTAGTGCTGGCGATTACTGTGGAAGGATATTCCGGCCCATCGGTGCCGAGGTTGAGCAACTCGAACAGCCCACTCTTTTTCGCCCGGCTGTTGGTCGGCGGTGACAGCGCGCCGGCGTCGATCTGGCCGGCCAGCAACGTCGTCAAGATATTAGGCACCTCGCCCAACTGCAGCAGGGAATAATCATTGGCCGCTAAACCCGCTTTATTGGTCGCAAACAGAACCGCCGTGTGGGTCGAAGAACCGATTCGCGTGATGCCGATCTTCTTCCCTTTGAGATCCGCTAACCGCTTGATCTCCGGCCGCGCCATGATCGAAAAGACAAAGCGATTGACACCCTCGCAGAACATCACCACATCCGCGCCGGCGCCGACGGCCTGAATACTGTTGAGCGCATCGGCGGTGGTGTAGTGAATTTCACCCGAAAGCATCGATTGAATCGCGCGGGAAGTCGAGGCGATATGAATCAGCTCGAGGTCGAGACCATGTTTCTTGAACAGCCCCTCCTCTTGCGCCACCCAGATTGGACTCATGACGCCGCTGATCGCGCCCCAGTTGAAACGGACTTTTTGTTGAGCGGTGGCGACCGTCACAGTCGCCAAAAAGAAAACCACAAATGCGCCAATTCGAACATTCATAAAAATCAAAAGATAGGGCGACCCGCCGGCCGCCCCTACCACACGGAAATGGTCTGAGCCCTTGAACTTTTGAACCTTGAAGCCTTGAACGGCGCGTAGCGTAGCTACGCGCTCGCCACCCATGCGGTCAGTACGGACGGCGTATCCTTTAACACCGCTTCCCAAGAGTCGCCGCGGTCGTGGGTCACATAGAATCCGCCTTTGCCGGTGATGCGCGCATCGAAACCGTAGCCGCGCGCGCCGTCGCCCATGCCGCAGAACAGTGAGTTTTTGTCACTCGGATGGTGCAGCAGCACCCAGGGCATCCAGGGATTTTCCTTTTCCAGACCGTTGGTCGAGATGCGCCAACTCTCGCCGTAATCATCACTCAGGAGCATATGACCTAGCGGCGAGTGGCGGTCGCGACGCCAAACGCCTGGCGAGCCCTTGCCGCCGCAGAGGACCATCCTTTCACCCGGCATGAAATGCCACTCATGGGAGTAGCTGTGCAGCTCGGTGTATGCCCAGGGCATGCCGGTCTCGGCGCGCCGCCAGTGTTCGCCGGCGTTGTCGGTGCGAAAAAAACCACGCGCCGAGGAGACAAAGTAACGCTCTTTGCTCCCCGGTAGGTTTTCGATGTAATGCATGTCGACATAGTCGATGCCAACGCTTCGGTCGTACCAGGTTTTGCCGCTGTCGCGGCTAAGCAATACGCCGCCATGTTCGAGCAGCACCCAGATCAATTGCTGATCATCGGGGTGAACAAAAATATGCCGCACATGAGGAAACTCGATACCTTTGAGCTGCGCTGGCACGCCCCATTTGTTCGTGACTTCGGGGCCGAAGTCGAGCATGCCATCGAGCGGCTCGAATTTCTTGCCGCCGTCTTCGCTGCGATAAAGCCGGATCGGCCCGATACCCATGTAGACGACGCGCTCGTCATGGGGATCGATCGTAAAGGTGCGCACGTCGCCGTCCATGATCTTCGTCCAGCTCTTGCCGGCGTCCTCCGAGCGGTAGCCGCCGTCGAACGCGACTGCGGCGAAGACAATCTCCGGCTTCTTAATGCCGCCGACCAAATGCTCCAAAGTCACGCCGGGAAAATGCTCGGCGACGGTTTGCATCGAGCTGCCGTGGTTCTCCATGACTTTGAGCCCGCCATTGTGGGCGATGTAGTAACGCAATGATTCAGCCATGATTCCCTCCTGGCTTACGAAAACTCACAAGACCGATCAGCGCTCGATCGACCGCTGAATGACGCGCTGGCGCTCCGAACCATTTCCTTCCCCTCGATGGGGAAGGACTAAGGAAGGGGTGATCTTAGATTCCTCCAGCACCCCCATCTCAATCTTCCCCCGTCGAGCGGTATGAAGTCAGATCGGGATATTGGCTGTTTATTCTTTCACTTCACCCCTTAACCTTCACGCCTTACCTCATCGCCTGTAGCGCCCGATAAACCTTCTCCGACGTCACCGGCAAGTCAGTAATGCGCACGCCGCATGCATCAGCCACCGCGTTGGCCACCGCCGCCGCCGTCGGCGTATTGGCGACTTCGCCGATGGCGAGAGAATTATATGGCCCCGGACCGGCCGGCACGCTTTCCGATACATGGGTTTTCAGCGGCGGAATGTCGGTGATGTTGGGAATCTTGAACTCGCCGAAGTTAGACGTGGTGATCTTGCCGCCGTCGTCGAACAACACTTCCTCGGTGAGCGCGTAGCCGAGGCCGAACACCACGCCACCCTCCACCTGCCCCTGATGCATCAGCGGATTGATGACCCGGCCGGTGGTATGGGCCGAGATCATATTGCGCAGGGTCACCTGGCCAGTTTCAGGATCGACATGGACTTCAGCGATCTGGGCGGACACCGAGGCATCGTGCGACTTCTCCGAACTCTTGTAGTAACCGCGCACATAAATCGGTGCACCCTTGAACTTGATCACCTCGGCAAAGCTCATTTTGCGCTTGGACGGCTTGTGCCAAATCAAGCCTCTGTCCGTCGACAACTCTTTCGGATCGACCTCGAGCGCCTGGGCCGCAAACAGAAAAAGCTCCTCGCGCGCCTTAACGCCAGCTTCAAAAGACGCATTGCCGTAGACCCGCGTCGCCCGGCTGCCGCCGACGCCGCCGTCGCTCGGCACGATGGTGCTGTCGACCTGCTTTAACTCTATCTCGTCGGCGGGCACTTGCAGCTCCTCGCCGACCACTTCGACGATGACCGTCAACACGCCGGCGCCCTGATCGACGACCGGCGAGATGATTTTTACCTTGCCGTCCTCCTCGATCGTGACAAAAACATTGCCTTCGCCGCCGCTCGGGCTCCATTCGGAAAATGCCAGGCCGCGGCCGACGTTTTTCGGCTTGGCCTTGCCATACCCGGCCATCTGAATCGCTTTGTCCAAAGCTTCGTCGCCGCGGATATGCGAGATATGGCCGCCGATCGGCGTCTCGTCACCATCATGGAGCATATTCTTGCGCTTGAACTCGGCGGGGTCCATGCCGAGCTTGCGCGCGACCATGTCGAGTTGGCTTTCGTTAGCGAAGAAGCCCTGGGGATCGCCTGGCGCACGCATATGGCCGCAGGGGATCTTATTCGTATAAACGATTCGCTCCTCGATTAGACAATTTGCGATTTTATAAGGCCCGGCGCAGGTCGATGCGCCGATCAGATAGCCGGCTGGTTTCATCGACGCATAAGCGCCACTATCGAAAAGAAAGTCGATGTGGTGCGCAACGATGGTGCCGTCTTTCTTGACACCCGTCTTCACTTTAATCACTGACGCGTGGCGCGGATTGCCGGCGGTCAACTCTTCGGTGTAGTCCATCACCATCTTCACCGGCATACCGGCTTTTTTCGACAGGAAGTAAGCCAGCGCGACATCCATGAACCCGCCCTTGCCGCCAAAATCGCCGCCGATGTGCATGGGATGAAAGATCAACTTTTCCTTGGCGATGCCGATGCAGTTCGACAACTGGCCGCGCACGGCGAACGGCGTCTTGCTGCACGACCAGATATCGGCGCTGCCGTCGGCGTGTGTGTGCGCGACGCAGGCATGCGGCTCTAAATAAGATTGATGAGTCACCTGGGTAGTAAAGGTATTTTCGACAATCAGATCGGCCTGCTTGAAGCCCGCTTCGATGTCGCCCTTGCCCCACTTGAGCGTGGCGAAACAGTTGCCAGCTTTCTCCACCGGCACCGGTAATCCTTTGTACGAGAGTAAATCAGGATGGAGCACGGTCGAGCCATCTTTGACCGCCTCCACCGGATCGAGCAGCGGCGGCATTTCGTCGTATTCGACTTCGATCAGTTCCAGCGCCGCGTCCGCCGCCTCCTTGGTGGTTGCCGCTACCGCAGCAACTTTCTCGCCGATGAAGCGCACGATGCCGTCGGCCAACACGGGTGTGTCATAAATGCAGCGGCCGATGCGCAGGCCAGGCACATCCAGACCGGTGAGTACCGCCTTTACGCCCGGCACGCGCTCCGCTTTGCTGGTGTCGATGCTCTTGATCCGCGCATAAGGTACCGGACTCCTGAGACAACGGCCCCATAATGTTTCCGGCAATTGCAAATCGGCGCTGTATTGCGCCTGGCCTGTCACCTTTAACAAGCCTTCCACTCTCGGCGTCGCTTTACCCACAACCTGCGTCATTTAGTTTCCTCCAAATAAAAAATCTCCGCGCTTTAGCACCGGAGATTCTTTTCTAAACCGGAACCCGCTAAATTGTCCAGCGCTTCGCGCCTAAAGTCCGCGACCGTTGCGAAAACCTTTGAACCTTAGCCTGTGACAAATAATTTTAATCCCACACCCGCCGCGCCACCTTGGCAACCAGTTCTAGTTTCCGCTGCATATCCTCCCAGGTGATCAAATTCCCCGAAGCCGCCGAGGCGAATCCGCACTGCGTGCTCAAAGCGAGATTTTCGACCGCTATAAATTTCTGCGCCTGCTCGATGCGGCGCACGAGATCATCTTCAGATTCCAGCGTCGGCTCCTTGGTTGTGATCAAGCCCAATACCACGGTCTTTTCCTTCGGCACGAAACGCAACGGCTCGAAGCCGCCGGCACGGTCGCTATCGAACTCCAATAAATAGCGGTCCATCGTGAGCGAACCAAAGACCTTCTCCGCGATCGGCTCATAACTTCCTTCGGCGCCCCACGCACTGCGCTTGTTGCCACGGCAGAAATGAATGCCGATGGCGACATCACTCTGGCGATTAATCGCTGCGATCATGGCATTGTCCGCCGCGATCGCGGCATCGAGCGCCGCGTCGAGATCGATGCCATTCTGCATCAAGACAGCACGCCTGCTCTGGTCAAAAAAGTTTGAATAGGATGGCGCATCCAATTGCACGTAGGATGCCCCCTCGTCGATCAGAGCCTGCACTTCATGGCGCATGATCGCCGCGACATCCTGCAACATGTCATGCACCGTTGGATAAAACCTGTCGGTGACACCGGGCCGGAAGCGCATGATCGCATGCTGCATCGCCGCCGGAGTGCAAACTTTGAACGGTCCGGGTGCATGCTGCTTCAGGAACGGCGCCTCGTTGGGGGTAAAGCGCCCTTTGCGCGTGAGCTTGGCGCCGACAATGTACTGAAGGTTGCCCTCCTTTGACTCGGCGGCCAGTTCTTTGCCGCGGCCTCGCCATTCGAACTTGATCACAGGTTGTCCTGGTATTAGGCCGTCCATCGCCTTGGTGAGATCGGCGGTGAAAATATCACGGCGGTACTCGCCGTCCGTGAAGACATCGACGCCGGTCGCCTTTTGCATCGCCAACGCCGCCAAGATCGAGCGGTCTTCGATCTCGCGGAGCCGACTTTCATCCATCCGCCCTTCACGCAGCGCCTCCCGGGCTTCGAGCAACTCCGGCGGCCGCAGCAGACTGCCGATGTTGTCGGCGCGAAATGGTCTAGCCACGATAAATCTCCTTCAATTTACGTTCACGCAGCATTTTTGCCCAATGATTTGAACTTTTTGAACGGCTTAAACGTCTTGAACCTTCAGTAATTTATCCCCACACCCGCCGCGCCACTCGCGCGACCAGTTCCAGTTTGCGCCCCATATCATCCATCGAGATCAGGTTGCCGAGCAGTGTCGAGGCAAAGCCGCATTGCGTGCTGAGCGCAAGATTTTCCAGCGGCACGTACTTGGCCGCCTCATCGATCCGGCGGCGTAGAAGATCTTCAGATTCAAGCGCAGCGTCTTTGGTGGTAATTAAACCCAGCACCACGGTCTTGCCCCTGGGCACGAAACGGAGCGGCTCGAAGCCGCCGGCACGTTCGCTATCATATTCCATCAGAAAGCGATCAGCCTTATGCAAACCGAAAGTTTTTTCGGCGATGACTTCATAGCTGCCCTCGGCGCTCCAAGCGCTGCGATTGTTTCCCCGGCAAAAATGAATGCCAACGACGGTGTCGGAGCGGCGCTTCAGGCCGTCGATCAACGCGTTGTCGCCGCCGATGACGTCATCGAGGAGAGCGTCGGGGTCGGCGCCCATGCACCGCAGCTGTTCGCGCCGCCGCTCGTCCATCAAATGGGTCAAATAGGACGGCCCGTCGAGCTGCACATAAGTCACTCCCGCATGAATCAATCCCTGCGCCTCCTCACCCAGCAAGCCAGCGAACTCTTGCACCATGGCGCGGTGGGTCGGGTAAACTTTGTCGGTGATACCCGGTTTATATTTGCTGTCGGCGAACTGCACCACGCTGGGCAGACAAACTTTGAACGGGCCGGGGGCGTGCTGCTTTAGAAACGCCGCCTCGGAAACGAAGATACCGGGAGCTTTTTTGCGCAGTTTGGCGCCGACCACTGATTCGCCATCGGAACGACGAAATTGATTGGCCAAGTCACGATGGGGCCCGCGCCAGATCGGCGCCATGATCGTTTCGCTCGGCACCAGGCCATCGAGTGAATCGATAAAATCCGCCATGAAATTGCCACGGCGATATTCGCCGTCCGTGACAACATCGACGCCAGCAGACTTCTGCAATTCCAGCGCTCGCAGAATCGCGCGATCTTCGATCTCACGCAATCGCTCGCTCGAAAGCCGCTTTTCGAGATGCGCAGTGCGAGCTTCGATGAGCTCCGCCGGCCGCAACAGACTGCCGATATTGTCAGCACGAAAGGAAGTCGCCATGCTTTTGGCCGATTCTTATTCTGAAAACGTTTTGAACGGCTTGAACCGCTTGAACGAATTGAACCTATCCCTTAATACCGAGTTCCTTATTCACCGCCCGCTGCAAGGTAAAATCGAAGATCCGATTGGGCGCCACGCTTTCGCTGAGTTTTAGCGCTAGCGCCTCCTCGGCCACGAATTCTTTGATCTCGTCGTCGGTGGGAATTCCGGTGGGCGTAAACGCCGGCTTACAGCGGCGGTACCACTCGGTTGCCGTCGGTAAATCGACCTTCCACACCCGCGCAAGAATTTCCGCAGTGTCTTTCTCGTTGTCATGAAAGAATCGCGCGGCCTTGGCTTTGA